>CALMWA010000160.1 GCA_937873125.1 uncultured Actinomycetes bacterium
GGGGAGAGCGCGATGACGACCTCATCGGGCGAGCGGCCGGCCTTGGCTTCGCCCGCCTCCTTCAACTCCATCTCCTGAACGACCTGGGTCGCTGCACTTTCGGACATGGGCCTCCCTCCTTAAATGTCGTCGGGGCCGAGCGCCTGGCGGATATCGGAGATCTTGTCCCAGCGCTTGCCTTCCAGCCGATAGCCCGTGCCCGGTCCCTCGTAGTCGTTGAGGTCGTTGACCGCCGCGAGGACCGTGAAATCCGGGTTCAGGATGGCCGACGTGTGCAGGTAGTCGCCGGAGACGCGCTGCTTCTGCATCTCAAGTACGTTGGCAGCGACGTCCTTGAACCCGCGGTTGCCCAGCGCCTTGACGACGTCCATTCCGGTCACGCCGCGCTCCATCATCTTCGTGGCCGCCTTGGTGTCCTGGACCGTGTCGCGGTCCGGCATGTCCTTGCTGCCGTGGGCGTAGGTCGCCGCCTCGATCTCTTCGTCGGTGATGTGCGGCGGACCCAACTCCTCGAAGACGACCCGCAGCGCCTGCGCGGCCTTGTTGCGCGCCGCGATCACTTCCTGCTCGTCAACCGGCACGATGCCCCCGTCCACCTTCAGGTCGCGCGAGATGATGAGGTAGTCGTCGTTGTCGTCGCAGTCGAAGTTCGAGCCGGCGAACATGTTGTCGTAGTTCGGGACGGTGCTGTATCCCGAGAAGATAAGGTCCGTCCCCGGCAGCATCTGCATCAGCGTGCGGGCCGTCCGCCGGAAAGGCGAGTGGGAGAACGACTGGTCGTTGCCGGAGGCGGCTTCGAGGTCCAGGCAGGTCGTTACCAGGTTCTCGGCCAGCACGGCCCGGATGCCGCCCGGCACCGCCGCCGGCACGCCGATGCAGCTGATCGAACCGTTCTGGAGCCCCTGGACGCCGACGCCCTTGCTCAGCATGACGCACTTGATCTCCAGATACAGCATGGACTTGCCCTGGGCGGACGCCAACTGGACCTCAGCACCCGTCCCCGAGGTAAACCGCATCTTGATACCCCGCGAGGCATAGGCTGAGGCCAGCAGAGCCTTCGACCACGGGGTGTCGTCGCCGTCCCGGAAAGCGTCTTCGGTGCCGTATACCGAGACGGTCTCGGCGTAGGTCGTCAGCCCGCGTAGCCCGAGCTGGAGCTCCATCGCCTCCTCCACGGCATCCTGGGTGATAACACCGCCGCGTCCCGTCTGCCCGCCGACGAGCAGCGCCAAGGCGTTAAAGGGAGCGTAGCGGATCATGCCGACGGTGGTCTCAAGCTCCGCGAAGCCGTACAGCCCGGCTTCGGCGGCGTCAGCGGCCATCAGGACCGGGTTGTCCCGCACGTTGGTGACATGACCCTGGTTCGCCGGCGTCCGGCGCGCCCGCATCTTCTGCAGGCCCATCATCATCTCCACGACGTTTAGGCACTCCATCACGGCCAGGATCTTGGCCGGCGTGAGACCCGTGAAGACTTTAAGCACTTCTTTTCGCGGCACGTTGATGTCCACGATCATCCGGGCGATCTCGACCGCGTCTTTCGCCATCATCTCTTCGGCGATGGTGTTATCTATAGCCGAACGCGCCACGAAATCGTCCACGAGGTCGAAATCGTCGCGGGACACGCCGTCCATCTCGACTATGACGCCGTCTTCGATCTTGATGCTGGGCTGCGGGTCCTCCGGGCTGCCCATCGCGATCAGACCGACCTCGGCCCATTCTTTTACGAAGCCATCCTGGTTTACATCCCGCTTCTCCAGGGCTTCGAACCGCTTGTGTCTCTTGGTCCGCGCCTTGTTACCGGATCCCTGTTCCTCGGCCAGCACGTCGTGCTCTCCTTTCGCGACTCCCAAAATCGCCTACTGCGGACGCACCGACCATTGATCGACCCTACTCAAGAAGCAAGTTCTGCAAAATGTGCAGTTCCTGGATCACATGCCAGCGGTCCGCCACGCCTTTCCCCGTTCAGGACCTATCTCGAATGAGACCCCCATCTCTTTCGTCACTCCTCTTCCAACCGGGCTCCCTTATATCATTAAGCTCATTCTAGAGTCAAGACGAGCACGGGTGGACGATCTGGCAAATCGGCGCCGCGTGGGGTATCGCTTGGGGAGCCGGGGTCAGGACAATTGCAGACTGGTATCTTGGACGGTGCGCGTCAACACCGGTGGAGCCAGCGGGAAGCCTATGGCCGGAGTGAGTAAGAGCGCGGCGTGGTATAAAGGCCGGGCCTAATGGAATTCATCGCGGACTTCATGAGATCCATCCCGACTTCCCCCCAGGGTCTTCTGACGTTCGTCACCAACCTTATGATCGTCCACGGCTATATCGTTGTGTTCCTGGGCGCCGCGCTGGATAACTTCGGGCTGCCGGCGTCGGGGGATATCGTATTGTTCGCCGGGGGATACTTCGCCAACCAGGGACAGGCAGCGCTGCCGCTCGTGATGCTGTGCGGGTTCGCCGGAGCATTCGTCTCGGACAACTCTGTGTACTGGATCGGCCGCGTCGGCGGACGCCCGCTTGTGGGTCGCATACTCAAGATCCGCCTGCTCCACTTTCTCGTGGACGAGAAGAGCCTGGCGAAGGTCGAACACTATTTCGACACGCAGGGCGGCCGTACCGTCTTCCTCGGCCGCTTCGGCCCGGGACTCCGCAGCATGACCCCCCTGTTCGCCGGCGTGAGCCGGATGAAGTACTACCATTTCCTGCCCTTTAACCTCGCGGCCGGCGTCGTCTGGGCCATCGCCTACAGCATCGTCGGCTATATTTTCGGCGAGTACTGGGACGAGCTGCTCGCGGTCGCCCGCTCCGTCGGCTTCGGCTTCGTCGGCTTCGTCGTTCTGCTCATCGCCCTCTATGTCATCCGCCGCCGCTACAAGAAGCGCGCGAAGCGCGGGGGCGACTAGACATCCGTTCGTAAACTTCTCGTTAATCCTTTCCAGGTGGGCGATCTGATGTATTTATCACGGCCGCACCACGCATAAATAGTTGTGTCAGGGTAGAGAGGTGTGATCCACGGGGACTCCGTGGGACGCCCGGAAGGAGGAATCGAGCGTGGTGAACGTCTTAGAGGAGTTCGACCGCACCTGCTATGGATGGGTGTGGCGGCGACCGTGAGCTTGTTGTTGGGGTACGCTCTGCTGACGGCGGAGCCCGCCGAGGCGGCGAAGGGCGGGACGTGCGCGTCGTTCACCGCGTACAACTCGGCGGACCGCGCGGTGAGCCCGGATGACGAGCAGTTCACCCCCGAGACCAAGCAGACCGTCACCCCAAGGAACTTCATGCTAGTGCGTGGCACCTACGTGAGCTTCGACGTGAACCTCAGCACGTTCGAGGTACTCGACTACACGCTGGAGAGTCCGTCCACAGGCGGGGTCCCGGCGGAGATCTTCGAGCGCAAGACGCCCCTGTTCGCCGGGACGCTCACTGGCCCGATGGACCTGCGGGTGGTGCGGGAACATATCCGCATGGAACGCGGCACGGGCCAGAACCTGAAGATCCAGGCCAAAGACTGCCAGGAGGGCGGTCTCTTCCAGCACGAGCCGGAGCCGGGACTCTCCTACGAGCACGTCCTGGGCGCGGGTTTCACCTACGAGCCCGGCACGCCGGGCCAGGACGGACCGCTGTGCTTCACCAACGGCGTTCTGCCCGGCTATGACAGCCCGGAACTCGCGATCCTCGTATCGAACACGGCGACGACCGCCACCTGGAGCGTCCCCGCCGGTGGGCGCATGGGGATGGTCGTCGGTGAAGACGCCGTGGAAGGGGGATGTAATCCCTAACGCTCCTCAACGTAACTAGAGCGAAACCAGCGGGGAGGGCGCCGACGACCTCCCCGCTTCTCGTTGGCGTCCCGCGCGCTGGTAAACTCTCTCGCGGATAGAGAGGAGCGTTTGCGCGATGCCCGATTCCGTGCAGTCCGGCACAACGCGGGATCTAAAATGGCTCAACCACGAGCTCTCGGTTCTCAACGCCATCGCCCGTGAGTTGAACCGATCCGTGGATCTCGGGGAGGCGCTGCGCTTTACGCTCTCGCGGGTCGCGGAGCTACTCGGTCTGGATACCGGTTGGATCTGGCTGATCGGGGAGTCCTCCCCGGAACCGTACCTCGCCGCCACCCTGAACCTTCCGCCCGCCCTGGCAAACGACCCGCGACGCATGGACGGCTCCGGCTACTGCTACTGTCTCTACACCTATAAAAAGGGCGACCTCGAAGGCGCCGCGAACGTCAACGTCCTCACCTGCAGCCGCCTGAGCGGGCTGGTGGACGGCACCGGCGGTCTCCAATACCATGCCTCGATCCCTCTGTACGCCGGTGAGAAGAAACTCGGTGTGATGAACGTGGCGGCCCCCGAGTGGCGCGGCCTCTCTCCTGAAGACCTCCAACTCCTCTACACGGTCGGCGACCTCCTTAGTATCGCCGTCGAACGCGCCCGCCTCTTCGCCCGCAGCGCGGAGATCGGGGCTATCGAAGAACGCAACCGCCTCGCGCGAGAACTTCACGACACCCTCGCCCAGGGTCTCACCGCCACCGCCCTCCAGCTTGAGTCCGCCGACGCGCTCCTCGAAGCCGACTCGCCGCCCGATAAAGCCCGGCAACGTCTGCGCCGCGCACTCTCCCTCACACAGACCAATCTCGAAGAAGCTCGCCGCTCCGTCCTTGACCTGCGCGCAGCACCCCTCGAAGGACGCTCCCTTTCCGAAGCGCTCAAGACTCTCGTGGGGCGCTGGGAGTCCGAGACGGGCGTCTCCGCCAACTACAAGGCCGTCAACCCCGCCCGGCCGCTCCCGTCGCGGGTAGAAGCCGCGCTCTACCGCATCTGCGGCGAAGCCCTGAACAACATCGCCCGCCACGCGGAGGCCAAGCGCGTCTCCATTCGGCTCGTCTCCACGCCGGATCAGGTCCGGCTCACCGTCGAGGACGACGGACGGGGATTCGACGCCACCGCGGTTCCTCCGGATCGCCACGGCCTCGCCGGAATGCGCGAGCGCGCGGCCCTGCTCGGCGGCGTCCTGGAGGTCGAGAGTCCGGCTGGCGGCGGCGTCCGCATCACGGCAACGGTTCCGCTGGAGAGGTTGTAGAGCGTGGAGAAGATAAAGATACTCGTCGCCGACGATCACCCGATGCTGCGCGAGGGCCTCGTCGCCGTCCTCGACACTCAGGAAGACTTCGAGGTCGTCGGTGAGGCATCCGACGGCGCGGAGACCGTGAGGCTGGCCGGGGAGTTGCTCCCCAACGTGATCCTGCTGGATCTGGAGATGCCCGGAACGGACGGCGTCGCCGCGCTGGAGCGACTGCGCGAGGACGGTTCGGAGTCGAGGGCCATCGTCTTCACGGCATACGACACCGACGAGCGTATTTTGGGCTCCCTGCGCGCCGGAGCGCGAGGTTATCTGCTCAAAGGCGCGTCGCGGCAGGAGATCTTCTCCGCCATCCGCACCGTTTACGCGGGCGGCACCCTCCTTCAGCCCGGCGTGACGAGCAAGCTACTCGAAAGCATGAGCCGGGACGAGCGGCGCGAGGAAATAGAACCACTCACGCCCAGGGAACTCGAAGTTCTCGCACTCCTCGCCCGCGGCCACAAGAACGCGGAGATCGCCGAAAAGCTATTCATCACCGAGCGTACTGTCAAGTTCCATGTCAGCTCCCTCATGCGCAAGCTCGGCGCCGAGAACCGCACCGAGGCCGTGAGCCTCGCGGCGCAGCGCGGACTGATCCAACTCACGGATTAGAGCGTGCCTCGTGAATAGCCCAATGTTAGCCGTCAGCGTCGGCATGAGACTGATAGAACGGAGAAGCAGTTGACGTCTGATCTAGCCGAAGCCGCGTAATTGTTCTCTGTTAGCGCGTCGGCTCCAACCCGCGGTTAGAGCGGTAGTGTCATGCCGGCTTCTCAACGATCTTCCAATACGAGTCTTTGCGAATGACCTTCCCATCTCGAAACTCCCAGTGATCACATCCGCGGGTGCGCACTCGGTGTCCGTCAGGCGTCGTGCCGGTCAGGAGCCACTCGGAGACGCCCATATTGCCACTAACCCAGTGTCGATCGTCACTGTAGTGGACGTCAGGAAGGCCTTTGAAGCGTGTCGCTAACCCCTCGCGCACAGCCGCTTTACCCGTAAAGCGCTGTCCCCAGGGCTCCGGCCCACGCGGCATGTCCAAGGAACAATCGTCGGCAAAGAACTCCATGATCGCGTCCAGATCATGGGCATTGAATGCATTGGCGATTGCCTTCAATGTTTCGACCGAGACTGCTTCGTGCTGGACCATAGCTTTCCTCCGTCGCGCCTTTAACTAGTGACTATGCCGTAATGTCCGACACACCGGGGCCACATGGGTCGACCTATTCATCGAGATCCGCTCCCTTCCTCAACGAGACCGCAAGGTCATGCGCCTCAAGCATGTGAGCCAATGAACCGAAGCCTCGTACCTACGCTGCATCATAGACTTTGTCCGGTTTTGCGGCAAGCGGCCTCCGCGTGAGATGGGAGCGGGTTAGATCCATGTGTACCTGTATCATCTCGCTACGGCTGAGAACGTAGCTGCCTCAACTCAGAACGTCCAAGAGCTTCTGGCCTCACACCTTATCGAACACACTTTAGACTTTCACGAAACCTGTACGAACGTACAGGCGGAAGACCGTCCCTCCTGGCGATTCCAGGAGCCCTACCGAGCGGTACATTCTATTCAAACGCCAACGTACAGACGATGGATGCGGAGGCACGCCATGAATAACGATCTTCCCCACACGGCCCTCGTAACCGGCGCCTCACGAGGCCTGGGCCTGGCTCTGGCCCATCGGTTGGCGAGCGTCGGTTGGAACCTCATCATAGACGCCCGCGGCGAGAGCGCCCTGGAAGCCGCCCGCGCCGGACTGTCGGAGCAGACCAGGGTCACGGCCATCCCCGGCGACGTGACCGACGAGAAGCATCGCCGGAAGCTGGCCGGAGCCGCGCACGAGGCGGGCGGTCTGGATGCGCTCGTCAACAACGCGAGCGTTTTGGGTCCTAGCCCGCAACCGAGTCTGCTCGACTATCCGCTCGATGTATTGGAGGAAGTCTACCTGACGAACACGATCTCGCCGCTCGCCGTCATCCAGGCCGTCCGGGATGAGTTGAACCCCGGCGCCCGCATCATCAATATCACCAGCGACGCCGCCGTCGAACCCTACGAGGGCTGGGGCGGGTACGGCTCCAGCAAGGCCGCCCTCGAACAACTCTCCAACATCCTCGCCGCCGAGAACCCGGACCTGCGCGTCTACCACGTAGACCCCGGCGACATGCGGACGCAAATGCACCAGGAAGCTTTCCCCGACGAGGACATCAGCGACCGCCCGCTCCCCGAAGAGAGCGTGCCGGGTCTGATGCGCCTTCTGAACGGTGACCTGCCGAGCGGCCGCTACCAGGCTCGCAACCTCATAGAACCGGACAGTAGTCCGAAAGAGTTGCGGGAGCTGCGCGTCGCGCTCACAATAGACGACTTCGATGGGGCTGCGGCATTCTACCGGGACGAACTCGGCCTGACGGTGGTAAAGGAATGGTCGGAGTCACAGGGCCGAGGGCTCATTCTGGAAGCCGGACCCGCGACCATCGAGCTGGTAGACCATTCGCAAGCGGCTTACATAGACGAGATCGAAGCCGGAGAGCGTATCTCCGGCCCGGTACGCCTGGCCTTCGAGGTCCCGGATATAGGAGCAGCCGCCGATGCCCTGCAAAATCGGGGTGCGAAGGCTCTAGGAGGTTCCGTCGAGACCCCTTGGGGCGACCTCAACCGGCGACTCCGGACCGCCGAGGGTCTGCAGATAACCCTCTACCAATCCCAAGATAGTAATGCTGATGGAAAAGAGATGGCCTGAGTTGAAGACGCTTCGAATTTCCGAAGAACACCCCCCTTTCGACACCCTGGACTTCGTTCTGCCCCGGGATCTCGAAGCCGGCGAGCCGCCCGAGGCCCGTGGCCTACGGCGCGATGAGGTGCGCCTGATGGTCTCCTACCGCTACGACGACCGCGTGGTCCACTCCACGTTCCGCAACCTTCCGGACTTCCTGGACGCCGGCGACGTACTGGTCATAAACACCAGCGGCACGATGAACGCCGCCCTCCCCGCCGAAGGCGTGGATGGCACGCCGCTCGAACTGCACCTCTCCACCATCCTCCCCGACGGACACCGGGTAATAGAGCTTCGCCGTCCATCCGCCGCCGGCACACAGTCTTTCCGGTACGCGGTAGCCGGAGAGAAGCTGCGGTTGCCGGGTGGTGGATCCGCCACGCTTCACGAGCCCTACGCTTCCGGTTCACGGCTCTGGATCTCGACCCTCGACCTGCCGGAGCCGCTCGATAAATACCTGGATCGTTACGGCTCTCCGATCCGCTACGGATACGTCAGAGACGGGTGGCCGCTCGACTACTATCAGACCGTCTACGCGACCGCGTACGGCAGCGCCGAAATGCCCTCCGCCGGGCGGGCCTTCACGCCGGAGGCGATCACGCGCCTCGTCGCGAACGGCGTCCAGGTGGCCCCCCTCATCCTGCATACCGGCGTCGCGAGCCTCGAAGACGACGAGCCGCCTTACGAGGAGCACTACCGGGTCCCCCCGGAGACCGCCCGCCTCGTGAACGCCGCCCACGCGGCGGGCAAGCGCGTCGTCGCCGTCGGGACGACGGTCGTGCGCGCCCTGGAGACCGTGACCGACGAGCCCGGCGTCACGTTTCCCAGCGAGGGTTGGACGGACCTGGTCATCACGCCCGAGCGGGGGGTCATGGCGGTGGACGCCCTGCTCACGGGGCTGCACGAGCCGCGCTCGACACACCTGGCGATGCTGGAGGCGCTGGCCGGGAGGTGGCACCTGGAGATCGCCTACGAAGAAGCCCTGAGAGGCAGATACCTCTGGCACGAGTTCGGGGACTTGCACTTGATCTTGTAGAGGTTCTGCGCTCGCCCCGGTCAGGCGCAGGCGATTACGGCGTCTCCGGGGTTCCAACCGGGCGGGTTGGAGCACAGCCAACGGGCAGCGGCACGAGAGTCGCGGGTCTCTCCCCGACGCATGTCCATGCTCCAGGCGAAGATCCGGCGCGACGAGCAGTTCATCGCGCCCTTGCCGACCACCACGCCGTCCGGGCCTCCCATCCCGGCTTCGAGGTCGTCGGCTTTTCGCGTAAGCACGAAAACGAAGCCCACGTTCCCGCGCTCCCCGAGCATTCCCGGCCCGGTAAGGCCGACCTTCAGCAGCCGCAGCCGCTCTCCCCGGTCGTGCCGGCGGGCGAAGTAGCGTAGAAGGTCTCGCTGGTCATAGGTGGTAAAGCCGGCCTCGATCCTGCCCCCGTTCCCGATCTCGCTGACCGAGTACCACGACCAGGGATAGATGCTCGCATCGGAGAAGTCCGGGGGACTTGGGCCTTCCGAGATAAAGAAGATGCGCGACAGAGCCGCTCCGTCCCCCTGGTTGAAAGCGCCGACGAAATCTGAGACCAGCCGGGCCGCCCGCCGGGGTGAACACCCGTCCGGCAGCGAGGGATCTTCGCTGGTAACGATGATCTTCGTAGCGGGCGCGTCGCCCGAGCGCTCCGTCATCTCGGCCGTCGCGGAGCCGTTTAAGCTTTGATCTACTTTACGCTCCGCGGCACGCTCCGTCGCGGAGGAATCCTGGTCCCCGCCACATCTAAGAGTGAGGCACACAAAGATCACCACCAAGAGAATTCCAGACAGCCTCATCTCCGTCGTCACGCTCCTCCGAACGATCTCGATAGAGACCCATTTTATACCCGGAGCCGGAGCGGAAGTTAGAGCGAGATCAGGCCGCGGCGGGCGCCCTGGCTAACGGCGCCCGCACGGCTGCCGACCCCAAGCTTGGCATAGACGGAGGAGACGTGGAACTTGACGGTATGCTCGCTGATGTGCAACTGGCCGGCGATGAGCTTATTAGAGAGCCCGCGCCCGAGAAGATCCAACACCTCTCGCTCCCGGGGGGTCAGGGGCTCGGAAGGCTCGTCTATAACGGCTTCCGGTGCGCCGACCGGCATGCCGAGCAGACGCTCCGCCAGGGTCTCGGGGAAGACGACGAGGCCGTGGGCGGCGGCGTGGATGGCCGCCGAGATCTCCTCCGGCGGAGCGTCCGGCGTGACGATGCCCCATCCCAACAGCGGCATTCCGCGCAGCCGGGCCACCGGAGCTTCATCCGCGGCGAGCACTACAACAGATTGAGCGCCCTCCTCAAGGAGCGAGGGTTCCATCTCTTCCAGCAACTCTTGATCGGCCAACACGAATACGTCAGCCTCCACGAGCCCGGCGGCAAGTTCCAGAGAACTTGCCTCGCCCACCACCTTGAAGTCGTGCTCGTCATCGGTTTTGAGTATGGAGCGCAGCTCGATCCTCGCCGTCGGCGCCGCGGCCACGATGAGCACGCGCGTCGAGGTCATACGCCGGATACACGAAGAGCGAGACCGTCCACCGACGAGATTCTATATCCCTCCGTCATCTGCGTATCCGCGGCCCCTAACCGCGCTCGCCCACGGTAACGTGGAGCGACGTCACTTCGCCGCCCCGCAAGACCTGGACCGGAACCTCCCGTCCGACCATCTCGCTCGTGAGCAGCGCCAGCAGATCCTCGGTGTCTTCGACCGGGTGGCCGTCCAGCTTCATCAGGATGTCACCCAGCATCAAGCCGCCGTTTCCGGCGGGACTACCGTCCTCAACCCCGCCGACCAGCAGGCCGACACGCTGTCCCAAGTCCGCTCCCTGGGAGTCCGGCAGACGCACCGGTTGGCTCAAAAGTCCCAGATAGCCGCGCCGGATCGACCCCTCCTCCAACAAAGTACCGGCCACGCGCCAGGCCAACTCAGCCGGTATGCCGAGCGAAGCGCCCCGCGCGAGCCCGGTCGTAACCACGCCCAGAACGTCTCCACGCGCGTCCACGAGCGGGCCCCCGGAGAGCCCCGGATAAGGCGCCGCATCGGTCTGGACGTAGCGCTCCAGCCTCATTCCCCACCGGCCCCTGAGCGGGCCGCCGACTGCGCTCACGATGCCCAGAGACGCCTTCGGTCCCTGGCTCCGGCGGGTTCTCCCCACGGCCAGCGCAAGCTCCCCGACACGAGCCTCACGCTCCACCGGGGTAGCCGCTTCCACCTCCAGGCCCTCGACCCGCAGCACGGCCAGATCCGTCGCGCGGTCCCGCCCGGCGAAGCTCGCCCCGAGCGTCCGTCCGTCGTGGGTGGCGACCGAGAGATCCTCCTCACGCTCCAGCACGTGGCTCGCCGTCAGGACCATACCCGGCGCGAACACCACGCCGCTTCCAGAGCGCCTTCTGCGGCCATCTACCCGCACCACCGCCGGCGAGA
>CALMWA010000161.1 GCA_937873125.1 uncultured Actinomycetes bacterium
GCGGCCCGCCCCCACGGGCTCGCGCTCGTCTACCGGGTTGCCGTCGGAGTCCAGGCGCGACTCCTCCCAGGGTGCCTCGCTGGTAACAGGCTCCTTCCTGCCGCGGATTATGCCGAACCACACCCGCGAGGCGTCCGCGATGACTATGATGATCATGGTGGCGAACAGGATCGAGAGAATGCCGTCCACCATCGAGTTGGTGATGATCTGCTGCACGTCCGAGGCGTTTGTGGCATTTCCGTAGAGCTCTCCGTTGGCGAGCGCCTCGCGCGCCGCCGACCACTGGGCGAAGAAGCCCATCGCGGGGTTCGGCGAGAAGATCTTGTACGCGCTCGCCGTGAGCGTAACCGCCGCGTCCCACGCCAGCGGCAGAGCCGTGATCCAGGCGTAGCGCAGCTTGCCCATCTTTATGAGGATCGTCGTGCCGACCGTGAGGGCGACCGCGGCGAGGAGCTGGTTGGCGATGCCGAAGAGCGGGAAGAGCGTGTAGATGCCGCCCTGCGGGTCGTTCACGCCGGCGAGCAGGAAGTAGCCCCAGGCCGCCACGATCAGGAAGCTCGCCACCAGGTTGGCCGGCAGCCAGGAGGTGCGGGCGAACGGCCGCCACACGTTGCCGACGAGGTCCTGGATCATGAACCGCCCGACCCGCGTCCCCGCGTCAACCGTCGTCAGGATGAACAGCGCCTCGAACATGATGGCGAAGTGGTACCAGAACGCCTGCAGTCCGGTGCCCAGGAACGCTGTCGCCTGCGCGAAGATGGCTGCGATGCCGACCGCGAGCGTCGGCGCGCCGCCGGTCCTTGCCACGATGCTGTCCTCGCCCACGGCGTCGGCCGTGCTCTGCAGCGTATCGGGGGAGACCTGGAAGCCGAAGCCCTGGACCGCCTGGGCGGCCGACTGCACCGAGTCGCCGACCACGCCCGCCGGAGCGTTCATTGCGAAGTACACGCCGGGGTCGAGGGTCGCGGCGGCGATCAGGGCCATCACCGCCACGAACGACTCCATGAGCATCGCCCCGTAGCCGATCACGCGCACCTGCGATTCCTTCTGGATCAGCTTCGGCGTCGTGCCGCTGGCGATGAGCGAGTGGAACCCGGAGAGGGCTCCGCACGCTATGGTGATGAACACGAACGGGAAGAGCGGTCCGGCGAAGACCGGACCTTCGCCCGTGGAGGCGAACTCGGTTACGGCGGGCATCTGCAGGACCGGCAAGGTTACGGCGATACCGACCGCCAGGAGGACTATCGTGCCGATCTTCATGAAGGTGGAGAGGTAGTCGCGCGGGGCGAGGAGCAGCCACACCGGCAGGACGCTCGCCACGAAGCCGTAGACGATCAGGGACCACGCTATGGTGTTGGCGTCGAGGGTCCAGGCTTCGGCGTAGGGGGAGGCGTCGATCCAACCCCCGCCCACTATCGCGAGCATGAGCAGCACGATGCCGATTGCCGAGACCTCCAGAACCCGCCCCGGCCTGAAGAAGCGCAGGTACACGCCCATGAACAGGGCTATCGGGAGGGTCATGAGCAGCGAGAAGATGCCCCACGGCGACTCGGCCAGCGCGTTGACGACGACGAGCGCGAGCACGGCGAGCAGGATGACCATGATCGAGAGGACGGCGATGAGGGCCGCGACGCCCCCGACGGGGCCTATCTCCTCGCGGGCCATCTGCCCGAGGCTCTTGCCGTCGCGGCGCATGGAGAAGAAGAGGGTGGTCATGTCCTGCACCGCGCCAGCGAGGATGACGCCGAAGATGATCCAGATGGTCCCCGGCAGGAAGCCCATCTGCGCCGCGAGCACGGGACCAACGAGCGGGCCGGCTCCCGCGATGGCGGCGAAGTGGTGGCCGAAGAGAATCCTCTTGTCCATCGGCTCGAAGTCGCGGCCGTTGTTTAGCCGTTCGGCGGGCGTGGCTCTGGAGTCGTCGGTCTCCAGCACCTTCCTCTGGATGAAGCGGGCGTAGAAGCGGTAGGCGATGGCGTAGGAGGCGATGGCGGCGAAGAGCAGCCAGCCGGCGCTGATCTCCTCCCCGCGGGAGAATGCCAGTACCCCCCAACACACCGCCCCGATAATGGCGATGCCGATCCAGATCGCATACCGACCCAAACGATTGCCCATATTCCCGCCCTTCCCAGAGGCCCTTTACTAAAACAAGAGCATGCTAGCATAATGGAGAAGCGTATTGAACGATGGGAGTATCGCTGGCCGGGGAGGCGTGGCGGGGAGCTACAGGGCCGAACCCGGCGTATCCGCAGGGCGTTCGCCTCGTACGATATGTAGGGCGGCACGCGTGGCGGTCAGCGCCGTAACGAGGTGACCGTTCAGACAGCGTCGTCGAAGTCTGGATGCCCGGAGTTGGTGCTCTAGATCGACTCTAGAAGACGGATTGCTTCTTCCAATTTCTCATGCTGTTGGTCTCTTCCGTCCACGGTATACCTCCGGTTCTGATCGGAGGGTAGCGTACCCGGATTGGAGGGTCGGCAACCTCGCGCTCTACGGTCGGATGGAGAGCAGGCGGGGCGCGGTCAGGAGGACCGCACCCGCGAGGACGGCACAGATTATCGTCGGATACAGGAAGACTTCGAACGGCGCCGTCCCCGTCGTGAGGCCGAAGACGGTCTTCAGGGCGTCGTTCATGTACGCAAACGGGACGAAGTCGCGCAAGGTAGCCAGGATGCCGGTCGGGTTCTGGTTGCGGAAGAAGCCGGAGAGGTAGATCAGAGGGAACAATATCGCCGTCGCGTAGAGGAGCACATCCGCCGGCGAGGTGGTGAAGTTGGCGATGAAGATCCCGATACTATTCGCCGCGAGCAGCGTCATGAACACCCCAAAAGTCGCCGCGAGCACCCAGGCCAGCGGCGCGGGATTCAGTACATACACGATCAAGAGGGCCGGAAGCAACTGCAAGAAGTCCAGCACCGCGTTCACCGCGAGCACCTCGAAGACTATGCGGCGTGGCGAGAGAGGGGTGAGGGCGACGCGCGCGAGGATGCCGTCGTTCAAGTCTATGGTGAGGCTCTCCCCGGCGCCGAACGTCCCGGCCATGATCGCGACGATGCCGATTACGGCCGCCGCGTACTGCGGCGGAATGTCGCTCGCCGCGACCGGCACGATGAGCGCCAGCGGGTAGATGAACTTTATGATTAACGCGATTCGCTTCGAGAAGAACAGTGTTACGTCCTTTTTCCAGTAGGCGTCCGGTGGGTTAATCCTCACGGCGCAGCGCCTCCCCCGTCAGCTTGACGAACACGTCCTCCAGGTTCGGACGCTCGACGGAGAGCGTCACGATATCCCCGCCGGAACGAACGATGCCCGCCACCACGTCCGCGACCATGCCGGGCCGCTCGTCGCAGTGGACCACGAGGTCCCGGCCCTCCGGCACGACGCGCTGCACGCCGGACACCTCTTCGATGGGAGCGTACTGCACGGGGTTACGCAGTATCGCTGCCACGCGCCGGACTCCCTGGACGGTTGAGATCAAAGCCTCCGGCGTACCCTCGGCGACGATGTTCCCCCCATGCAGGAAAGTCACCCGGTCGCAGAGCGCCTCTACCTCGTCGACCTGGTTGCTGGCGACGATGACGGCCACTCCCTCGGCGGCGAGCGTCCGGATCTTACGCTGGTACGCGAGCTGCGAGGTGTAGTCGAGGCCGAGCGAGGGCTCGTCCAGCAGCAATAGCTCCGGGCCGTGCGCCATAGCCTCGATAAGCGCGAGCTTCTTGCTCATGCCGTAGGAGTAGGTCTTGACCCGGTCGTCCCGGTACTCGGCAAGATCGAAGTAGTCGAACAACTCCGCGAGGACGCCGTCCGCTTTCGCCTCCGTGACCCCGTAGGCGCGGGCGAAGAAGTAGGCGTTCGCCCAGCCGGTGAGGTCATTGTAGTGGGTCGGGCGGTCTACCATGAGCCCCATGCGGGCGCGGACTTTTCGCTTCTCGACGAGCGCGTCCGCGCCGCAGATCCGCAGCTCCCCGGAGTCGGGCTCGATAGCCGTGGAGAGGACGCGCAGCAGCGTACTCTTGCCGGACCCGTTCGGCCCCATGAGACCATGAACCTCACCCGGCGCGACCGTGAGGCTCGCGCTCTTCACGCCGCGGCCACTGCTCTTGTACAGGCGGGAGATGTTCGTGGCTTCGAGGGCGGGCTGCATACGCGGACATTCTAGCCGCGAACGCCGACGACCGTTGTTAGACGCATTACCCGTATGCAGATCTTGTCACGTTCGATGACACACATGTTTGTTACCTGGGCGGCAGGAAAACGACGCTGTTAATGCCGCCATGCCTCAACTAATCTACGAGCATGACACCGCGACGGTGCGAAAATCTGCCAATCCAAGGTAGTTCCTAAGATTCACAAGGTGGCGGGACGGCGCGGGACAGCCCCCGCCACCTTGCGCGAGTGGCTCTGGGAGGTTCGTACGAGGGTACACTGGCGATGTGACGCGGCGAACCGAAAGGGTTACGTGTGCAACCACAAGAGACCTTGGAGCTGATGGGGACCGCGCCGTCCCGCTACGAGAGCGTGCGTGCCACGCTCGTCTACCGTGGCGACGGTCCTACCATCAAAGCCGTCCGCGAGCGGTACTGGCGGAAATTCACGAACCCAGCAGAGCGCTCAGAAGCAATCCGACATCCCGAGCCCGACGGACCCTTCGGGTGGCGCTGCCGGGTATGGCGCGTGGACAACCACCGCTGGAGGCAGGAACTGGAACTTCCGAGCGGCGGGATCGAGATCATGGCCTCAACTGCTCGCGTGCGGACGCGCGGAACTCCCGAGGGGCCACCTGGCACTTCTGAGATGTGGAAGCGGCGCATCGGCGGCGCTGCGCACGCCGACGACCCCGGTTGGCTCTCGGCAACCGACACCTTCTGGACCATGTATCCTTTCGACCCGGCGGGGTTCGCCAGCATTGACGGCGAGTTCGAGCGGATGAGCCCGTCGGTGGAGGAAGGTGTGTCGTGGGCAGGGCGGTATGCGGTGCGCCTACGGGGTGTGCCGGTCGGGGAGTGGGGGTACACCCCTGAGCCCCTGTGGGCGGGAGCCGACGAATACGAGGCTATCGTAGACGCCGAGTGCGGTGTGCTCCTGCGCCTCGCCTCGCGACTAGGAGGACGGGACTTCGACGCCCTGGAGGTCGAGGAGATCTACTTCGACGAGCGGTTCCCCGAGGATGTGTTCACCTCGCGCGAGCCTCTGGCCTGGTGACGTTGACGGGCTAACCTCTTGCGAGTCACCGCGCGATAACCAAAGTTCGTGAATACTTCTCAGAAGTCAACCCCAAAGGAGAAAAGATGCTATTTACCGTAGGCGGCTATCATTCTCGTCCCGGCGTCGGGTAGTCTCGGGCTCTGCCGTGGAGGTGACAAGATATTTGTAGCGCCGGTCGCGGCTAAGTCTGATCCGTGTGCGAAGCGCGATGATCCCTGCGTTTGCAATAAGATACCGGCAAGTAAGACCATCCACGACACGAGAGGAGGGGTGATGTCCCGCAGCTCGATCCTGTTGCTACTCTTGATAACAGCCCTGATCTATACCGGTTGTTCACAGGAGCCGTCGGGAGAATCCCGACCGTCCGGCGATACTCAGCAGCGCGCCTCCGGCAAATCCGCGGCCGGGCAGACCACCGTCCCGGAGCCGACGAGAGACGAGAGGACGAGTCGAGGAGAGGCGCCGGAGTACATCGTGATCGGCGATTCAGAGAGGGAGGAGGCCGGAGTCAGGACGGCGCAGGTGATCGTCACCGCCAAAGAGACCTCGGAGCCGGAGTTGCGCCGCATCGTCGAGGATCTGAGATCCAAGTACCGGGACTCCGATTCGGTCTCCGTCGAGATCATGGACGGCGAGGCCGGGTTCGGGAAGGCCGGGTCGGCCGTCATCATGTACACCGACGAGGGGGCGCGCCGCTCCGGTTACCCGGAGGGCATCCCGAACGACCAGGGCTACGTGCTGAACACGGTGGACTAGAGGAGGACGCCCGTAGCGGGTATGCCCGTGGCGCCTCGCGGAGCGGCCTCGCCCTAGTGTTTCAGCTCGTGGTAGGTGTCCGTGTGCAGCAGGCCGTCGAAGAGCACCTCGCCGTTTTGCGTTACGGTCTTGTAGGTCTTCCACTCGGTCCATTCTTCGCCCCTGGCGTCCGTGCCGGAGTCGGACTTGTAGGAGCCCATCGTGACCTGCTTGCCAGTAGGCTGGCCGTAGATCTGGGCGTAGACGTTGCCGTCGCTGCTCATCCACTCGCGGATGATGATGTAGGAGTCGGTCGTGTTCTTGAACTTCATGTCCACGGACCCCGCCCAGACCGTGGCGTCGAAGCCCGGCTGGATGTACGGCAGCTCCGCCGAGTGTGGGGAGCGCTCCACGATCTCCAGCCCCGCGTAGTTCGCGGCCATGTACAGCGTCGAAGATACCTGGCACAGACCGCCGCCCTCGGCGTAGTCCACCTTGCCCTTTATAATGAC
>CALMWA010000162.1 GCA_937873125.1 uncultured Actinomycetes bacterium
GGCGAAGTCCATCGAGTTCATTTGCTGCCGCCATTCCTCGGGATACCTGGCCCACACGAACATGCTCGCCTTCGGCTTCTCCATCTCCTAAAACTCCTCTCCGAACATCGGCTCTATCTCGGCGCTTATCGAGGCGGCCACCAGGTCGTAGCCGAAGACCTGATCGTCGGTCTCAACGAACTCGCAGCCGTACTCCTGGCGGTAGACCCACTCTGGCAGCGCGCGCCTCTCCTCCTCCAGGAACGCCGGCGGTATGCGCGGGCACGCGCTCGCGGGGACCTCGTAGCGCTCCCAGCCTACGCCGTTCGTCCACTCCTCGAAGAACGCCCCGCGCTTGCCGAAGGGCGTAGAGAGCATCACCAGCCGGCCGCCGGAGACGGCGAGCATGGGCCTGACGGCGTGGTAGAGGCCGTCGTCCACGCGGGAGGCCTCGTCAACGACCAGGAGCGAGGCTCCCGAGAAACCCCTGACGGTCTTCTCCGTGCCGGGGAGCGCTTCTATCCTCGAACCATTGGATAGGTGCATGCCGAGCTTGCGGTCGCTGTCGGGCGGTGGGGCGTCGTGCAGCGTCCGGTAGAACGCCGCTATCTTGGAGAAGAGCTCCTTCGACTGGCGCTCCGCCGGCGCCAGACACAACACGAGCGAGCCGGGACGGTAGAGGGCGCGGTGAAGAGCGATCACCGCGCTTATGGTGGACTTGCCGCTCTGGCGGGAACAGTTCAGGAGCACCCTATCCGAGTCCGAGCGCAAGAGATCACGTTGCCACGGATCAGGAACGACTCCTAGTTTCCCGGCGAACGCTACCCGGTCGAGGGCAAGGCGCAGGTCTTCGCTAAGTTGCATTGCCGGCTCCCTCCAGAGCCTTTAGGACGGCGCCCTGCGCGTCCGGGTGGTTGTCCAGGGCACCGACGATAACGGCCCGAAGTTCCAGCCACTGCGGAGAGACCAGGACGTTCACGACGGGCCGGTCGTCTAGCCGCCCTATGAGCTTCGCCAGCAGCTCCAGGTTTTTCCTAGCCTCCCGGATAGCCGACAGAGCGGTACGGTGCTGCCTGATACCCTCCGCCGCCTCCAGTATCGCCAGCGTGCGGGCCTGGAGATCCCGGACGTCCGCGAGCAGGTCGTCCGCTTCCGCGACCTCCTCGGCGTCCTTAGCCTTCGCCAGCGTTTCGGGCAGATGATTCGATGCGTGGCGCCGGATCGCGGCCTCCGAAACGTCGTATAGCGACGCAAGCGAACGATTCGACGCACCGCCCACCAGGGCGCGGTCTAACGCCTCCCGGCTCGGGTGAGTGCATATTGTGCAGGTACGTGGCACGAGCCTCCGCCTAGCTGTTGTTCATGTAGGCGTCCTGGGCGTCGATCCTCTCCATACGCTTTCCGTGCTCAGCCCTTTGTATGTCCTCAAAGGAGGGCCTTACCTGCTCGATCTTGAGCGGCGGGAAGCCGGGATTCTCCGCCGCCGCCTGCCGCTCTTCGGCGTTTGGCATCGAGGCGAGCTCGCCGTAGGCGGCGCTCACATCCGGGTTCGAGTTCAGGTAGGCGAGGGCCAGGTCCGGCATACCGCGCTGCTCGGCCGCGACGAACACGGCCTTACCGAGCGCCTGGTCGCCGGTCTGCGCGGCCACCTCAGAGAGCTTTTGGAGATCCTCCCCGCTCGCCAGCGTGGCCCGCGTCAGCGCGTCCGTGAAGGCGGCCGACTGGACCGCCACGCCGTCCTTGTAGCCCACGGGCGCGCCGAAGAGCCGGCGGCGGAGGTCCTGCTCCCTCTTCTCCAGCGCGGCGTTGCGGCTCTCCAGGGCCGCCGCACGCTCGCGGGAAGAGAGCTCGCGCACGACGTTTGCCCTATCCAGGCGCTCCTGGTCCGAGAACTCCACATTCGCCTTTAGGCCGTCGAGCGCCGCGAAATAGCGCTCCTGAATTGAGGAGGCTTGCGTCTCGAAGAACTGCTCTATCTCCTGTGTTCCGTTCATCTCCATGACTTCCTTTCTCTAGTTGATCGGCGAGCGGAAAGATCCTTCGCCCGCCAGGTGCTCCACTAGCTCCCGCTCGTAGTGCTTCAAGAGCTGCGTCAGCTCCGGCGAAGATCCCCGAGCGGTGATTCGCCCGGCCCCCACGCCGAGCTCGACGCCTTCCTGTGCGGCCATCTGGAGTATCCGCCCCGCGGGGTCCGCCTCCGGCTCGTGCCCTATCCTCTCCAACTCAGCCTCCTGCCTCGCATACCATTCCTCCATATTCTACCCCTCCCCCGGAGGGCTTCTGCCAGTGTCCTGGCCGCGTCTGCGCTTACCTGGCGGGGTACGCCCTTTGGCGAGCTTCGCAGGCCTCACGATCCGCACGACCCGCTCCCGGCTGACGCCCATCTGCCGCAGCTCGCGGGCGGTGAACTTGGATCCGCGGGGCCGACGCTCGCGTCTCACGCTGTAGCTCCTTTCTTGCGTTTCCTGTCCGCCAGCGCCACCACGGACGGGTAGCAGTCCTTCGTCGGGAAGTCGTGCCACTCGTTATGGATGGGATCGTAGAGGGACGTGTAGCCTGGATACTTGCTGCGCCTCGCATCGAAGCGGCGGCCGTTGTCTTCGGGCTCCGCCGGCGTCGCCTGGCGTGAGATGATGCGCAGCAGTACGGGCTTGAACTCGACCAACCCGGCCCGGTCCGATCCGGTGAGTACGCCGGCCGGGGCGTCTACCTTCAGGTGCTGGCCGTCGGCTTCGAGGTTTACGCCGCGCTTCTTGAGATCGTGGTAGAGGCTTAGGGCTTTCACAGGACGAACTCCTCTCGTGGTTGCACGGTTGCAGTCTTCTTTGAGGGGTAAGAGGAGAACTCTTTTTCTTGCGCCGTATCAGCGGTCTCGGAAATATTGTTGTGCTTTATCCCCTCCGAATCACCTGCAACCGTGCAACCCTGCAACCGCTCCGGCGACGGGAGTATCTCGATATCGTCAGGTAGTGCATCACCGGGGACCAGTCGCGCCGGACGCCCCTTGCGATCTTCGAGATTTTTTAGGTAGCCGCGATCCATCGCCGTTCGGACCCGGCGCCACGCGGCGGACTTATCTAGCTCCAACTCTTGCGCCAGCGTCGCTATCGTCACGGGCTCGGACTCTTCGGCGTGCAGCCTCTTGAGCGCCGCGATAGTCTCCCGAACCGTGACAGGTACAGTCGCCTCTATCCCTTCGGAGACGAGATCGGCGACCAGATCTCGGACACTGGCGTAATCGTCTAGGGTGGCGACGATGCGGCCATCCTCGGCCCGATCCCGACCCGCCTGATGCAGGATGGCGTGCGCGCGTATCAGGTTCAGGAGAGCGCCGAAGTCCCTTCGCAGCCGGACAGCCACGGGCGGTATTAGAGTCGCCAGCTCTCCGGCGTAAGGGATGCTGACCTCATGGTCGGCGCCCTCAAGCCACGACTGCAAGGCGATCCATTCTTCAAAGCTCGGTAACTGTGCGCCTGCCTCTTCGGCTAGCGCGGCCATGATGTCGCGGGTCTGCTGGTGAGTATCCGTAACGGTAAGAGAGAGCATCCTGGTCTCGTTCTCCGGGTGCAGCTTCACGGCCGTCGTGGTGACTATCAGGCCGGTAGGTCCCTCTCGCTCTATGAGCCGTGGCTTCAGGCCCTCGGAAGTCTTCTCGACCACCTCGTAGCGCAGCCGCCCCTCGGAAAGCAGAGACCTGATCAGGTAGGTAGCGAAGTCTCCGGCCATTCCGGCGGCCTCGTAGATCACGAGAAAGCGGTTCTGTAGGTGCTCTTCGGAGTAGGCAAGCGCCCGCTCGCTCATGGCCGTTAAAGCGTAGTAGGCACTGTCCGGAAAGAACCGTAAGACCTGCTCAGTAAGGTAGCTCTTGCCGCCGCTCGATGGTCCCTTCACCGCGACGCTCACCGGACGGCCCAACATCCTCGACGTTACAGCCAGGTACAGGAGCTTCGCTACCCTCGACTCACCGGCGACACCGGAGCG
>CALMWA010000163.1 GCA_937873125.1 uncultured Actinomycetes bacterium
CAACGGCGCGACCACGCGACCCTGCACGCTGGAGAGCTACGCCGAGGTAAAGAAGCTGCCAGCCGGGTTCCTGCGGCGGCTCGGTCTCTCGGACTTCGTCTACTCGGGGATACCCGCGGTCCGCATCCCCTACAGGGACCCGGAAGGCGTCGAGGTTGCAGTCCGCTTCCGGCTCGCCCTGGAGAAGAGAGAAGAGGGTGATGACCGCTTCCGGTGGAGGAGGGGCGATAAGGCACTGCCCTACGGCCTCTGGCGCCTCGGACGCGCCAGGGAGGCAGGCTACATTGTCCTGGTCGAGGGCGAGAGCGACTGTCACACCCTCTGGCATCACAGCATCGAAGCACTTGGCATCCCCGGCGCCTGCAACTGGAAGGAGGAGTGGTCCGAGTACCTCGACGGCATCGAGAAAGTCTACGCCGTGGTGGAGCCCGATGGGGGTGGCGAGGCCTTCAGGGAGAAGCTCTCCGCCTGCGCGGGCATCCGCGATAGGCTGCGCTTCGCGGAGCTCGGAGATGCGAAGGACACGAGCGCCCTGCACCTCGCTGACCCCGGCCGCTTCAAGGAGAACCTGCGCGCCGCCTTCGGACAGGCGAAGCCCTGGATCGACGAGGCCCGCGCCGAGGCCGAGAGCCACGCCCGCGATGCCTGGGAGGCGTGCGAGGAGCTGGCCCGCGAGAAAAGTATCCTCGATCGCTTCGCAAGGACCTTGCGGCGCTCCGGCGTCGCCGGCGAGTCTCGCGTGGCGAAGCTCCTCTACCTGGCCGTCACGAGCCGCCTTCTGACCCGGCCCGTCAGCGTCGCCGTCAAGGGTCCCTCCTCAGGTGGGAAGAGCTACCTGACCGAGAGCGTACTGCGCTTCTTCCCCGAGGACGCCTACCACGCCCTCACCGCCATGAGCGAGAGGACGCTAGCCTACTCCGAGGAGCCCATAAAGCACCGCTTCCTCGTCGTCTACGAGGCCGCCGGAATGAGCGGCGAGTTCGCCACCTACCTGGTGCGCTCCCTGCTCTCCGAGGGCCGGGTACGCTACGAGACGGTCGAGAAGACGCCCTCCGGCCTAAAGGCCCGCCTCATAGAGCGGGAGGGACCAACCGGACTGATCGTCACGACCACCGCCGTCGGTCTCCACCCCGAGAACGAGACCCGCCTCCTATCTCTCACCGTCGCCGACACCCAGGAGCAGACCAGGGACGTGCTCGCCGCCATAGCTAGAGAGAAGGCCGCAGGCGTGGATCTCGAACCCTGGCACGCCCTCCAGGAGTGGCTCGGAAGCCCGGCGGCCGAGCGTCGGGTTACGATCCCCTACGCCGAGGCGCTCGCCGGACTCGTTCCGCCCGTCGCCGTGAGGCTCCGGCGCGACTTCGGGGCGGTCCTGAACCTGATCCGCACGCACGCCGTCCTCCATCAGACGAACCGCGAGCGTGACGGGGAGGACCGCATCGTCGCCACCCTGGAAGACTACGAGGCCGTCCGCGACTTGGTCGAGGACCTCGTCTCTGACGGTATCGATGCCACTGTCCCCGCGACCGTCCGCGAGGCCGTGGCCGCGGTCGGCCGCCTGCGTGAGGACGCCGAAGGGGATCCCGTCTCCCTCGCCGTGGTCGCCAGGGAGCTAGACCTCGACAAGTCCGCCGCCTCCCGCCGCGTCCGCCGGGCCGTGGACGCCGGCTACCTCAAGAACCTCGAAGACAAGCGCGGCAAGCCCGCCCGTCTCGTTCTCGGCGATCCCCTGCCGGAAGACCTCCGCATACTCCCGGCCACCGAAGCGTTGCACCGTTGCACTGCTGAGGCAACGCAGCAGCGCAACGGTGGGGACGACTTCCGGCGCACAGACACGCCTCTCCCGCCCAACCGTTGCACCGTTGCAGGCGAAAACAGGAGGATAGAACCCCCTGGTCCCCGCATTGCCGGCACCGGAGGAGGCGAGGAGGGGGGAAGGGATGTCCACCCCTCCGAAAACGGTGCAACAGTGCAACACCCCATCGAAGATGGAAGGGTGGAGTTCACCATATGAGTACGATGTCCTTGCTGGAGGACCTGCGTCACAGGGACATCCACCTGGAGCCCGACGGTCTCACGCTGCGAGTGAATGCTCCGAGGGAAGCCGCAACCGGGGAACTGCGCGCCCTCCTACACGAGCGCAAGCGGGACCTGATCCGGCTCCTGGAGCGCGAGCGCCGCCGGCTCGAAGAGGCCGACCGTCGGGGGCTCGTGATCCGGTGGAGCAAGGAACCCGGCTACATCGCCATCCACGACCCGACGACTGGAGAGTGGCACGAGGTCGCGGCCTCCGGATGCCCGCCCTGGATCCTCGAAGACGCCAGAGCGCACCGTCGCCGGAGTGAGGTACGACCATGAGCACCTACTCGGACAGGGCCCGCGAGCGCAGGCACGCCCGGTCCCTGTACCTGGAGCTCCGGGCCCTCGGCCTGGACGTACGTGTAGAGCAGATTCCCGAAGAACCTCTCTGCTACCGCGTGACAGTCGGGGGCCTGCGGTCCCTCTCCCCGGCTCACGCCGACCGGGTCGTGAGGTGTGTCCGGGACAACGAGGCTGGGCTCGTGCAGGTGCTGCTGTGCCGGTGGGACCCGGACCTCCACGCCGTCCGCCGGGAAGGCAGTTGCAGGTAACGACTGGGGAGACGAAGGTGTGTGAGAAACCCTATATAAGAGTGTTAATCACACGCGCGGCTGTCACACGTGCGGCAGGAGGAGAAAGAAGCAGTTGGACTTCGACGCCTCGAAAGGTAGCGGTGGTAACAGGGACCGGCGACGCCCACCCGCCAGAGCAGGCGGCCTTCCCGACTTCTCGACAGGGACTAGCGGCGATTCGGGCCGCAGCTCCGCGCGTTCCCGACGGCACCGCCATCAGAGCGGAAACGGGGATGCTCACGAAGACTTTCGCATACCGGCGGGCGCGAGGAAGGCCGCCCTGGTCCATTTGGCTCTCGAAGCGTGGAAGAAGAACCTCCTCGACCCAAAGCAGCTCGGCGAGGTAAGGGGGAGGGATGTTGACGAGGCTGGGCTGCAGCGTGCCCTCTACCGCTCCTCGATGGGAGAGATAGAGCACGTCCTCGGTCCCATAGTGAAGGGCAAGCGCATCGTCGTCGAAGGTCACCTCGCCGGCACCGGTCGCACCGCCATCGAAAGGCTAGGTGCGGAGGTCGAGGAACTGCGCCTGGAGGATGAGAAGCACTACATAGACATGACCCCTGCTATCTTCGTCCTGGCAGCAGTATCGATGGCGGTGCGCTACATATCCCTCGGACTGGATGACCAGAGCCTCTACATCCTGGCCGGTATCTTCTTCGCTCTGATGTATGGGCTGCGTCCGT
>CALMWA010000164.1 GCA_937873125.1 uncultured Actinomycetes bacterium
CAGCGCCGCAGATGCCCGAGGCTTCTTCGAGCACGCTGGATACCGTCGAGCAGGTCAACTACTGTGAAATACGCTGTGAGAATGCATTCGCAAATTTGACCGGCACGTAAGAGCGTTCGCCGCGATGCGGTAGCGACAGAGCTGCGACCCGGACAGCACTAGAGTTAAGAGAAGAAACCGGAAGGCCGTTCCTGGCGTTGCTCGAAACCTCGTGGCCCGCGCGGGCCGTACTACGCTGTCACCCGCACTCCGGGCTCCTCCACTACTTCGCCGACCACCGTCGCCAGCGCGCCGCGCCGTTCTATCTCGTTCACCAGCGCGTCTCTTTGCTGTGCCGGGACGGAGATCAGGAGCCCCCCGCTAGTCTGCGGGTCGTGGAGCGGCAGCAGGTCTTCGGCGCTCACGCCCTCGGCTGAGATTTTATCCCCAAGGTACTCGCGGTTGTTCTTGAGACCGCCCGGATAGCAGCCCTCGGCCGCCAGGATCGCGGCCCGCTCCCAGACCGGCACCTCGCCCCGGCGCACGACCGCGCCGACCCCGGAGGCGTCAAGCATCTCCAGCAGGTGTCCGAGGAAGCCGTAGCCCGTGACGTCCGTCGCCGCCGAGACCTCGACCTCGCGCAGAGCGGCGCCCGCCGCCTTGTTGAGGGTGGCGGCCATCTCGACGGCGTCCTCTATCTCCTCCTCAGAGACGAGGTCTTGCTTGAGGGCGGTCGTCAGGATGCCGAAACCGAGTGGCTTGGTGAGGATGAGAGCGTCGCCGACCTTCGCGCCGGCGTTACGCACCACGCGGTCCTCCTCGACGAAGCCGGTGACGGAGAGACCGTACTTCGGCTCGTCGTCCTGGACGGAGTGTCCGCCGAGCAGGCGGGCGCCGGACTCGTCGATCTTCGAGCGTCCGCCCTCCAGGATCTCGCGCAGGATGCCGAGGTCGAGCTTGGCCGGGAAACCGACGAGGTTCATCGCCGTAATGGGCTCTCCGCCCATCGCGTAGATGTCCGAGAGGGCGTTGGCCGCGGCGATCTGACCGAAGCGGTACGGGTCGTCGACTATCGGCGGGAAGAAGTCCACCGACTGCAACAGCAAGCCGCCACCGAACGGCACGAACCCCGCGTCGTCGCGGGTCTCCATGCTGCTTATGAAACCGTCCTCTTCCGAAGACGGCGAGCCGGGTGTCAGGCTATCGAGTACCTGCTCCAGGACCCCTGGAGCGAACTTAGAGGCTCAACCGGCCTTCGTCGAATATTTCGTCAACCTTATGCGTGTGCGATTGTCCATGAACCGCATTGTATCCGCAAAACCGTTTGTTTGTGACGCTTTGCGTAGCCTAGCCTTCGGTTGCGTCCTCGATCAGGGTGCGCAGCGCCTCGCGTTCGTGCTCTGGCTGGGCCAGATGGCGGCGGGCCTCGCACCGGGCTTCGAGAAGCTCGTAGAACGCCGGTTCGCTTTCGGCGTGCTCCAGCAGCCGGGCGAGGGCGTGCTCGTCGCCAGCAGGATAGTATCCAGGGTAGTCTTCGCCCAGCATCCCGACGTTGCCGGAGATGTCGGAGGCCATGATCGGCACACCGGCGGCCAGCGCCTCGGAGATCGCGTTAGCTCCGCCCTCGATAAACGAGCTCTGAACGAGCAGACGGGCACGGGAGAGAAGTTCCCGCACCCGCTCCTGGGATACCTCGCCGAGCCAGTCGTAGCGCGGGTTCTCCGCCATCAGCGCTCCGGCCTTTGTCGCAAGCTCCTTCTCGCGGGCGCCGCCGGCGTGGATGACGCGGATTCGGGAAGCGGGGGGGAGCAGCCGGGTTGCGAGCGCCGCCCGGAACGGGTCTTTCTCGGCTCGCAGGTGCCCGATCACGCAAACGTCGAAGCTCGTCTCCGACGGAGGCTCGCGCCGGGTAGGCTTCGCCGACTGGTAGACGACCCGAGCCTTCGTGCGGTGGCGCGACTCCAACTCCGTAAGTCCCGCCTCCTGCAACACGACGAGGCCCGTCGCCAACTCCAGGGACTCCTGCGCGTCCCCGTCGTCTCGGATGTCCCGGTACAGGTCGGTGCCGGTGAGGGCGACCAGTAGAGGACACTCCGGGTGGGCGGCGGCGTAGCGCACGATGGATTGGTGACTGCGGCGGGCGTGAAGCGCGATCATTACGTCCGCCGCCTCTCCCTGCCAGACTTCCTCCACCACGACTTCATAACCCAGTTGACGGAGAAAATAGGCCCACCGCTCGGCGGTCCTGCGGTTGCCGTAGCGGGACTTCGCGCCGGCCGGTGTGATCAGGGCAATCCTCATTCTTGTGTATCGTCTCATAGATACGGATCTATACGTGAATCCGCACGCTCCAGTCCACGGCCGTCATTGTTTGCGCTAACATTCGCTGTGCGAAAGGGTTAACCGGACGGAAGGCACGAACGATATGGGGAAGACTCAGGACCGCACGCAAGAGCTAACCGGCATGCTGATCGACACCCGCAAGCGGACGCTGGAGCTCATCTCGGACCTCGACGACGAGCAGATGATGGGGCCGCAACTCCGCACGGTTAACCCGCCGCTCTGGGAGATAGGCCACCTCGCCTGGTTCCAGGAGCGCTGGAACCTGCGCCGCGTAACCAACGATACGTTCGCGCCCCCGGCCATCCTCGCCAACACGGACGAGCTCTACGACTCGATGGAAGTCCACCACGACACCCGCTGGGAACTGCCGCTCCTCACCACCGAGGGAACCCTCGCCTACATGCAGCAGATCCTGGACATGACACTCGATAAGATCCAGACTGACGGCCCGACCCCGGATGTCGACTACTTCGCCCGCCTCGCCACCTTCCACGAGGACATGCACGGCGAGGCTTTCACCTACACCCGCAACACCCACGGCCTCCCCGCGCCCCGGATCTCCGATTACGATCCGGCTATCCTCGACGGCCAGCCGACGGGACCGCTGGAAGGCGACGCCGAGATTCCTGGTGGCCGGTTCATGCTCGGAGCCTCACCGGACGCACCCTTCGCCTTCGACAACGAGAAGTGGGAGCATGCCGTGCAAGTCGCACCGTTCCAGATGGCCCGCGCACCCGTAACCAACGAGCAGTTCGCCGCCTTCGTGGACGACGACGGCTACCGCAACAATGATCTCTGGAGCGAAGCCGGGCGCAAGTGGCGGGACGACGCGGGCGCCGAGCACCCCGTCTACTGGTCGCAGCAAAACGGCGGTTGGCAGCGCCGCCACTTCGACAAGACCGAGCCCCTGCCGCCGCACCAGCCGGTTATGCACGTCAACTGGTACGAGGCCGAGGCGTACTGCCGCTGGACCGGACGCCGCCTGCCCACCGAGGCCGAGCGGGAGCTGGCCGCCTCCGCAGAGCCGACGCCGGACGGGAACAGCATCACGGACCGCAAGCGCGTCTACCCGTGGGGCGATGAGCCGCCGACGCCTCGGCACGCCAACCTCGACGGACGGCTGCTCGGGCCGGTGGACGTGGCGTCCTTCCCGGAGGGCGACAGCGCGTTCGGGTTGCGGCAGATGATCGGGAACACCTGGGAATGGTGCTCCGACGACTTCGGCCCGTATCCCGGCTTCGTCCGCGACCCGTACAAGGACTACTCCGAGCCCTGGTTCGGGGATCACAAGATCCTGCGCGGCGGCTGCTGGGCCACCCGCAGCCGCATGCTCCGCAACACCTGGCGCAACTTCGGAATGCCCGACAGAAGCGACATCTTCGCCGGGTTCAGGACGTGCGCTCTGTAGCGCAGATGGTTCTTAGCGCAAGGCGCTGTCGAAGATCAGGCGGAAACGAGAAGATCCGCCAGGTCCATACAGTGAAATCTGCCGTAGGTGCACGGACCTTTCTGCATAAGTCGCAAATTGAATAGTCTAATAGCTGGCAAGATGTCTTGGTCCGTAATGAACGTCTTGGCGTTTTCGGCTCCCCGAATCAGGAGTCGTATCTGGTCTGATCCGCCAGGAGCATAGCAATGATCCTCCCATTCTAAAGTCGGATGTCGCTCGAAGAGCAACCCCGGGTTGTCGCCGAAAGGCCCTTCAAGCGGGGAGTCGGCCAAGTGGAACGAGAACCAGAGTGATCCATCGGATTTAAAAACAGTTAGCACTTCCTGCCAGTTGACGTTTATTCGTGAGTAGACGCTGGATGCTGGCAAACATGAGCAGCCCCAAAACGAGACTTCACCACGACGAATTGCTGGTATGCCGACCCTGACGTAAGTCTTCAGAACATCGAGCGCTTCGTTGGCGTGCGGCATGTCGAGTAGGCTTTGAAATCGTTCGTGGTATCTGAGACGCAGAGCGGGGTCGACCAACCTGTCGCCGCCCTCATCGACGTATGAGAGGTCTTCCAGCCACCGATGCTGCTCTTTCGGCGCCATGACCAGATCAAAATCTGACTCTCCTTTGGGCATGCTGGCAAAAGTGATGTTTCGCAGCACTTGTCCGTCTCGCTCTAAAGCCCAGATGACGGTTCTCTCTTCGTTGTTGAGATGGATTCTCGGCACTTGTCTAAAGGATATTTTCACTATGTCTTTATGCTTGAAGCGGTGTTGCGCGTAGCGTCGTGTTACGTCTATCGCCTGTCCCGCGTAGAGTTCGCCGTTCGAGAAGTGCAGAACGTAGATGCCACATCGCCTCTTGGGCTTGAAAAGATCCGCTATGGAAGCGCGACCCTGAACGTGCTGTGATTGCGAAAACCCCAACTCCTTCAAGATGCCAGGATCCACCTCCAACACACTCCTTGACTCGGTGTGCGAAACAATATTCTCGCATAAGGCAAGGTTTGAGAACGAAACTCAGGAAACGAGCCATAAGAGAAGTAATACCCGTCGAGGCTTCGGCCAATGCTATCCGCTGGGGCAACCGTATTGCTGCTCAGGGGCGCTACTGAAAGAGTCGTGTAGACTGCCCGGTAGGGACAGGAAAAAGCATAGTTCCTCTATAAACAAGGAGTTTCCATGAGCGAGAACCGGCAGGAAGTGATCGTCCGGGGAGACGGGGAAGGGTTACACCACGAAGTCTTCGTCGGATCGCACCGGCTGTCAGCGGACGAGCCACCGCACCTGGGAGGATATGACAGAGGCCCTAACCCCTACGATTTACTGCTTGCGTCTTTGGGCGCCTGCACGGCGATGACCGTCACGATGTATGCCCAAAGGAAAGAGTGGCCTCTCCAGGGAGTTACCACCCGGCTTCAGCACTCGAGGATTCACGCCGACGATTGCGCCGAATGCGAAACCGAGCGAGGAAAACTCGATTCGATCGAGCTAAATATTCAGCTCGACGGACCTTTGAGTGACGAGCAACGATCGAAGCTGCTCGAGATCGCCCGCAAGTGCCCGGTACATCGTACCCTCACCTCCGAGAAGGTCATTAGGATCGGGGCGCTTCAGGAATCTGGTTAGAAACCGGTAAGGTTAGCATCGCGACTCGGTGTAACTCCCGAAACACGAAGTGGCCCTGGCCATGGAACCGTGCCTCCCAGATGGAGGAGTGCACGGCACACGCTTTGAGCAGGTTACACAATAGTCGCCTGGCGATCGGAAGATCCGATGTACCGGCAGCGAGTATTGGACACATACTGTCCTGCTCACTCGTCTCTTTCGTGTCCAGCTAGTGATCGGAGTCCACGGGTTGAAGTCGATGCTGAATGATCCCCTCACGCTAAAGCTTTTGCTCTCCCTGACCGATTGGTTGGATAGAAGAATTTGGTACCAGTAAGGCATATACTTCCAGGTACACTGTGGGTAGCGTCGGGTCGAGATGGATGGAGGACTGATCCGGGGTCAGGGCGTTAGTGGTGGCTGAGTTGTGGAGCACCAGATGAAAGACAGGGATTTCGCTTCTTTAAGGGAAGGCATTTCGGGCAAGCTATTATTGCTGGGCCTCGTGGTGTCGGTGCTGTATTGGATCATCGAGTCGGCCACGGATACCCTGGTTCACGACGAGTCTTTCACCCAGCGGTTGTGGCCGGGAGATCCCAACGAATTGTGGATGCGCTTTACGGTCGTGGCGCTGGTTTTGGCCTCCAGCGCCTACGCCCAGTTCCTGATCAACCGGCAAAAGCGTACTGAGAGGTCTCTGAAAGATAGCGAGGATCGCTTCCGAGGACTCTCCGAGGCGAGCTTCGAGGGGCTTGTCATAAGCGAGAGAGGCAAGATCGTTGAGGTCAACCACGCCTTCGCCGAGATGTTCGGTTGCGATCCCGAAGAAGCTGTGGGCATGGAAGCGGCCGAGTTCGTGACCGCCGAGTCCCGCGAACTGGTACGGCGCCACATCGATACCGGCTCCGAGGAGCCTTACGAGGCTACGGGTCTGCGGAGGGACGGCACGCGATTTCGTGTCGAGATATGCGGCAAAATGTCCGAGTATCAGGGACGTCGCGTCCGCGTTGCCGCCATCCGCGACATCACGGCGCGCAAGGAGACCGAGCTTCGACTGCGCGAGAGCGAGGAACGCTACCGGCTGGTCTCCCGCGCCACCCGCGAGGCGATCTGGGACAACGACCTGCTGACCGGCGAACAACAGTGGGATGGCGCGTCCGAAGCCATGCTCGGCTACGACTTTGAGGGAGGCACGGGAGGCACGTGGTGGGAGGACCGCATCCATCCCGACGACCGGGATAGGGTGGTCTCGGGCATAGATTCCGTTCTGAGAGACGGCGGAGAGGTTTGGTCAGATGAGTACCGCTTCCGCCACGCGGACGGCGCGTACCTGACGGTCGTCGACCGGGGCTACGTGGTACACGATGAGAAGGGAAAACCTGTCCGCGTCATAGGCTCGATGCTGGACATAACGGAGCGCAAGAAGCAGGTCGAAGAGTTGCGCGAGGCCAAGGAGGCCGCCGACGCTGCGAACCGGGCCAAGAGCGAGTTTCTGGCGAACATGTCGCATGAGATCCGCACCCCCATGAACGGCGTTATAGGGATGACGGGACTGTTGCTAGATACGG
>CALMWA010000165.1 GCA_937873125.1 uncultured Actinomycetes bacterium
AAGCACCCAAGGGCGGTCACTCCAAGCCATAAAGATGTCACCAGAGGTTTTGATGTTGCTTATTACGGGACGATTCTGCTGCTGACGTATCGAATTCGTAGCCAACAAACCTGCCCGCTTGTATCGGCCAGCCGCAATACCAGCCCGAGCGCGCTCAAACCAGTAAGTCACAAGATCAGCGCGTCGAGGCACGCGCCCCTCGTATAGCGTAAATAATTCGTCTACATACTCGTTACCAAGCTCAGCGCGAAGCCGCTTCCCGCCCAGGAACGGCGGGTTGCCGACGATCACGTCCGCTTCGGGCCAGTCGGGTTCTACGGGGTTTCCGTGTTCGTCGCGGGCCAGGATAGCGTCCATCTCGACGATGTTGGTCATGTTGCCGAGGATGGGTTCCTGGCGGGTGCCGAAGCCATTGTCGTGCATCCACTGGAGGTAGCCGATCCAGACTGCGACCTGCGCCAGCTCGTGCGCGTAGGGGCTGGTCTCTATCCCGTAGAGCTGCTCCGGGCTGACCTCCGGGAAGAACTGCGTGAGCCCGATGGAGCCCGCGAAGGTGTACACCTCTTTCTCCAGGTCCAGCAGCTCCTTCAGGCTCACGTACAAAAAGTTCCCCGAGCCACACGCCGGGTCGAGCACCCGCACCCGCCGTAACTTCCCGGCGAACTCCACCAGCGCCCGCTCCGCGCTCCGCTGCGCGTTTTGCGCCTTCTGTCCGCTCCCCTTGCGGGCTTGCTCGGCGTCCGCCTCGGCCCGCTCGCGCACCGCCGCCCACTCGCGGCGCAGGGGCGCCATCAGCACCGGCTCCACCACGGCCAGGATGTCCTCGCGGCTCGTGTAGTGCGCCCCGAGCCGGGCGCGCTGCGACGGGTCCAGCGACCGCTCGAAGAGCGTGCCGAAGATCGCCGGTTCCACCGCCTCCCAGTCCAGCCGCGCCGCCTCCGCCAGCAGCCGCAACTCCTCCGCCGCCAGCGGCACCACCGCGCTCTCCTCGTCATCCTCCGCGTAGAGCCCGCCGTTGAAGCGCGGGATGTCCTGCAGCGCGAACTCTCCCCCGTCGCGCATCGCCGCGAACAGCCCGCCGACGTTCGCGTTGAACGTCTCCGGCCGGCGCACCCCGCGCTCCACGACCTGCGTGAACAGCCCCTTCGGCAGCAACCCGATGTCCTCCGCGAAGAGGCAGAACAGCAGCTTGTTCAAGAAGTGGGCCGCCGCGTGCGGCTCAACGCCCCGGTCGCGGAGTCCGTCCGCGATCCTGGCGAACTTCCCGGCCGCCTCCTCCGTAACGCTCTCGACCGTCCGCGTCGGGCGCAGCGAGGCCGGGTCCTCGAACATCGCCCGCAGCACGCGCAGGTTCTCGCTCCTCGGAAGCTCCTCGTTCGTGAAGCCGTAGACGCGGGAGACGGTGCTCTCGAAGTTCGTGTGGATCTCGAACCGCTCCATGTCCGTCACCACCAGGAGCGGCGGGTTCTCCAGCGCCTCCCGGTAGTTCTGGAGCTGCACGTATGCCGCTCCGAGGTCCTTGTGCTTTCCCTTGTACTCGATGGCGAAGTGCCCCCGGTACCACCCGTCCGCGCACC
>CALMWA010000166.1 GCA_937873125.1 uncultured Actinomycetes bacterium
CACCGCCTCCCGGATCGCCGCTCCTCCAAGCTCCGCAGCGCCCAGCGTCGCCAGCGCCCCGCCGAACCTACCGAACGGCGTCCGCGCCGCCCCGAGTATTACCGCTCGCTCCATCGTCTTGACCTCCATCCACGCACTTTCGGCTTGTCCAGTCTAACCCGTTGGGAGCGGCTTGTGGCCGGAAGGTTTAAGATATTAGGCTGGTAGGTGCAAGCCGAAAGGGCGAAGACGTGGAAGCGTTGCGCGGCCGTCCACGCCATCGTGGTCACCAGATCTGTCGCCGGGACGCCACAAGATGAGATCGCCTCCGGGAGAGATTAGGTCGGCAGGCTCGAAAAAGGAGGAACTATAGAACCGCGACGACTACCGGATCTCGACGTTCTGCGCGTTGAGGCGGAGGCAGGGCGCATAGATACTGTCCTCCTCGCCATGGTGGACATACAAGGCCGCCTCCAGGGTAAACGGCTCACCGTGGCGCACTTCCTCGACGAGGTGGTCGAGCACGGCGCCGAAGGCTGCAGCTACCTGCTCGCCACTGACGCGGAGATGCGCCCGGTAGAGGGTTACGGCTCCTGGGAACGCGGATACGAAGATTTCGTGCTCAAGCCGGACCTCTCCACCCTGCGATTCGTGCCTTGGCAGGAGGGCACAGCACTCGTGATCTGCGACGTCGCACGGAAGGACGGCTCTCCGGTGGCCGGCTCGCCGCGCCGCGAGATACTCAGGCGCCAGCTCCGGCGCCTCGCTGGGCATGGCCTAGAGGCCTTGGTGGGCACGGAGTTGGAATTCCTGGTGTTCCGCAACAGCTACGAGGAGGCCTGGCACAAGGGGTACAGCAAACTCGTGCCCGCCAACCTCTACAACGCCAACTACTCGCTACTGGCCACCGCCCGGATCGAGCCTCTGCTAAGGCGCATCCGCAACTCGATGGCCGGGGCGGGGCTCGCAGTGGAGGCAGCCGTGGGCGAGTGCAACCTCGGACAACACGAGATCAACCTCAGGTACGGTCCTGCCCTCTCCGCAGCCGACGGGCACGCGATCTACAAGAATGGTGCGAAGGAGATTGCTGCCCAGGAGGGTTGCTCGATCACCTTCATGCCGAAGTTCGACGAGGGTCCGGGCAACTCCTGTCACGTCCACGTGAGCCTCCACGACGAGTACGGGACTCCTGTCTTCGCCGACGAGCGAGGTTTCTCCGCTACCTTCGAGCATTTCCTCGCCGGGCAACTCGCCTGCCTGCGCGAACTCGCTTTGCTGTTCGCGCCGAACATAAACTCCTACAAACGTTACGCGCCCGGCTCTTTCGCCCCGACGCGGCTCGCTTGGGGTAAAGACAACCGCACCTGCACCCTCCGCGTTGTGGGCCGCGGTCCTCGGCTGCGGATCGAGAACCGCGTCCCCGGTGGGGACGCGAACCCCTACCTCGCTATCGCCGCCATGATCGCCGCCGGGCTGCACGGGATGGAGACCGGGCTGCCTATGGAAGAGGAGTTCGTGAGCAACGCCTACGAGGCCGCCGGCAAGCGGGGCTTGCCAGGAACGCTACGGGAGGCGCGCGAACTGTTCGCGAACAGCGAGATCGCGCGGCGGGCCTTCGGGACGGAGGTCGTCGAGCACTACCTCAACGCGGCGAGCGTCGAGATAGAAGCCTTTGAGACCTCTGTCACCGATTGGGAACGCTACCGTAACTTCGAGCGAACATAGTTCCCGTAGCCATCCGGAACATCTGACTGGCGTAACGGACGCCGGAATCAGAGGTTCTCTAGATACGCGAACGCGCTACCACACCCGCAAACGGAGAGTAGGCAGCAGCTCACCGCCCGGACGGGAAGCGGAAGACCAGCGAGGGGTCGCGACCGTCGAAAACCTCCCGGACGACGTACAGGTTGAGCGTTCCCGGCAGGAAGACATCGCGCGACCACTGCACGGGGCGACCGTCGTCAAGATGGGCGGTCTGGAGATACATGGTCTCGGTGAGCGAGAGGGCAGCGGAGGGCGCCTCTATGCCCAACGCCGCCCCGATGGGATCGTCCGGGGAGACCAACTCAGCCTCGACCAGCACCTCGCTGAAGCCCACGGGCAACCCTTCCGAGATAAGGAGGTCGAGCAGCATCTCGTCCGGGCGGAACCGCTCCCGGAGCGTTCGCGCAGGGGACTCCGCGGCGGCAGCCCGAACCGTCTGCCGCTCCCCAGGCGGGATCGCGTCCCGCTCCTCTGTAGCTGCACTCATCACAAAGCTGACGTGCGTCCTTCTGCGTGCACGAGCTCGCAACTTCCCGTGGCGGTCGCTGTTACCTTTCCGCGACGCCAAGAGCGCGGTCGTCGGCGGGAAGGAGGCGACCGCCGTCCACACTCGCGGCCAAGGAGCTTAGCTATCAACTCCCGGAGATCGACACTCGACCCGCGCCCGCTCGTCGCCCTCGCGATCGCGGCCCTGGCCCTGCTCGCGCTGCCCGCGACGGTCCTCGCGCAGGCCACCGACCAGTACGCGCCGACCACTCCGGAGGTGGGTGAGGACCCGACCCAGACGCAGGCGCCGATCGTCGCCACCGACGCGGGCGGGAACCCGCCCGGCGGCGACGCCGCGGCCACCGGCGACGACGACTCGAGCGGCGGCTCCGCGTCCGGCGAGGCCGCGGCCGCCCCCGCCGCGACCACGAGCGAGCCCGCGACGGGCA
>CALMWA010000167.1 GCA_937873125.1 uncultured Actinomycetes bacterium
GGAGGTTCTGCCCTCCGAGGAGTACGAGGAGGAACACCTACCCGGAGCAATCAACATCCCCTTGAAGGAGCTTGACCGGCAGACCACCGCGCGGCTGCGGCGCGACGAGCCGGTAATCGTGTACTGCCACGACTACCAGTGAGACATGAGCCCACGAGCCGCGTGGCGGCTCGAAGGTCTCGGCTTCAAGGAGGTCTACGACTACGTTCCGGGCAAGGCCGACTGGTTCGCTAGCGGGCTTCCGAAAGAGGGCAAGCTGGCGAGCGCGCCCACCCTGGGCGATACGACGCGGCGGGACGTTCCGACCTGCGGGCCGGAGGAGAAGGTCGGCCACGCTCGGGGCCTCGTACGTGGAGCGGGCTGGGACAGGTGCGTGATTGTGAACGAACAGCGTATCGTCCTCGGGCTGCTGCGGGAGAAGGAGCTTGCGTCCGACCCGGACGCGGCGGCGGAGCGGGTGATGCGGCCCGGCCCCACGACGTTCAGGCCCGACGCCCTGGCAGGGAAGATGGCGGAATGCATGGACAAGCGCGGTACACGCACGGTACTGGTGACGACCTCGGACGGCAAACTGGTGGGCCTGTTCTATCGTGAAGACGCCGATGCCGCCAACCACGACCCGATCGGTAGAGCAGGGTAAGGAAGAAGCCCATCACGTCCGGTAGAGGGTTTACTAGATTCTAAGAGACTATTAAGGACTATGAGATACTTCTGCCAACGAGCAGAATAGCATGGAGGATGGTCGTGACCGAGATCGAGCAGAGAAAAAGTAGGCGTCTCCAGTTCCTCCAAGCTGTCTACGACTTAGCTGAAGGTACTCCGGGCAATCCGGTGCAAGGGCAAGACGTTGCGGAGCGGCTGGGTAGAGACTTGCATGGAGATGAGTTTCACGGATTAGCCTACTTCCATGAGAAGGACGGGAACACACAGGCGCTTGAGACCAACTGGGGCATGTTCGTCATTACGGCTAAGGGCATTGCGGAGATCGAGAGTCAAGCCGCCCCGGTGTCCCGTCGTGAGAGGCGTGACGCTTTCTTGAGAGCACTCTACGATTTGGGAAGAAGCCGTCCCGGTGGGAGTGTCGCATTGGAGGAGATCGCGCCGAGACTCGGAATGGACGCCTACAATCCCGCGGACAACGTTGAACTGACGGAGATGGCGAGATATTGGGTGGAGCGCGACTGTGCCACGCGACGGTATGCCGGATACGGCGCCCTCAGTATCACCTCCGAAGGCATAGACGAAGTGGAAGGCAACAGACGGTTAGAAGCTGGCTCTACAACCAACTTTACCTTCAACGCTCCTGTACACGGTTCCGTGATCGGCACCCACAACACCGCCGAGTTGACCAACAACTTCGACTTCAGGGCCATCGAGCAGCGCATCGAGCGCGAGGGCGGAGAGGACAAGGAAGAACTCAAGCGGTCACTGGCGTACGTGGAACGGCTTCTCGAACGGGGCGATTACCTGGACCGTGGCGCATTGTCCCAATTTAGTGGGGCGATGGAACGACATAGCTGGTTCACCAGTTCCGTGATGCAAGCGCTCTTGGGATTCGCCACGCAGGCGGTCGGATAGCGACTACGCTAGCGTCCGCTCCAGCGCGACGGCCTTGTGGCGATGGACGCTGGCTCGGACGTGCAGCCTCAGTGCATGGATAACTGGTAGATTACGCGGATATGGTGCGTGTACTGTTCGTCTGTATGGGAAACATCTGCCGCTCGCCGATTGCTCAAGGCGTCTTCGAGGAACGGGTGCGGCGCGAGGGGCTGGAAGGTGAGATCTCGGCGGACTCCGCCGGCACCCACGGCTTCTACCACGCCGGTGAGCCGCCGGACTACCGGGCGCAGGAGAGCGCACGGGCCAGGGGACTGGACATCTCCCGCCAGCGGGCGCGGCTGCTGGACCCCGAGGACTGCCGGCGCTTCGACTACATCCTGACGATGGACGAGGAGAACTACCGGAGGGTCGCCGGGATCTGCCGGTACGGCGCGGAGATACGGCCTTTCCTCGACTACGCGCCCGGCCCGGAGACCGAGGTCCCCGACCCGTACTACGGCGGTCCCGACGGCTTCGAGCACGCCCTGGATCTCATAGAGGAAGCATCCGAAGGGCTGCTGGAGGAGATCCGGGCGCGGCATCTCGAACGCCGTGTCTGAGCGCGTAATAGCGGAGGGCGTGGAGGCCCACCTCGGCGAGCGTCTGAGGAGCACGCGACCTCTCGGAGGCGGCTGTATCGGCGAGGTCTACCGGCTGGAGCTGGAGGACGGCACCCCGCTGGTCGCCAAGGTGGATCGCGGAGCCGAGGCGAACCTGGATCGCGAGGCGTACATGCTCCGCTACCTGCGCGAGAAGAGCGACCTTCCGGTCCCAGAGGTCTATCACGGCTCGGAGACTCTCCTGCTCATGCAGTTTATCGAGGGGACTAGTAGCTTCTCCACGGGGGCCGAGCACCACGCCGCGGAGCTACTCGCGGGGTTGCACGGCATAACCGCCGAAGCCTACGGCCACGAGCAGGATACCCTCATCGGCAGCCTGAACCAGCCGAACCCGTGGACGGAGAGCTGGGTCGAGTTCTTCCGGGAGCGGCGGCTGTT
>CALMWA010000168.1 GCA_937873125.1 uncultured Actinomycetes bacterium
AGCAAGATAGTCTACGGACTATGAGTCACATTTTTCTGTAGTTCAACAAGAACCGTCTGTCCGCGTTGTGCGAACTTTTGTTGTCTCTTCACAGTATAAAGGAGTAGCTTTAAGCACTCCTCGCCATGAGTTCGGTCTTTTTGCGAGCTACCTCGCGGATGGCCTTGCCGGTCTCTGGACCCCCGCTCATAAAGCACCGTGATCCTGGAGACCATAGGGGAATGGCGTCGGTTCAAGGTTACGAGATCGGCGCCGCTCTCTTTAGTGGTCACGGCGATTAGAGTGGCTAACCGGCCTCCACCGGCTTGTAGTGCAGCACGAGGAGTTGACTGGCTTCTACGGCAAGCGAGGCGTAGGCGCGGCCCTCGTCGTCAGAGAACTCCACCTCGAAGACGCCCGGCATCGGCTTCCCATCCCGAACGCGCTCGTAAGCGTAGCGTGTTATGGTGGCTACGTCGTGCGTGAGCAGCACCCTTCCCGTTTGCGCCGCCCACTCCAATACCGTTGGGTCGTCTGCCCCAGAGAGCCCTGCGTCCTGGATGCGGACGATATCCGTAGCCGCATTCCTTCGTAGAACGCCGCGCAAGATATCGTTGTTGAAGTTCTCGTCGGCCGCCAGACGCAGCATGCGGCCTTATTCGGAGCGACGCGCGAGCAAGCGGTCGCGTATCCCGGTCGGGTCGGAGCGACCTTCGTTCTCCTGGCGTGCCTCCTTGCCCAACCGTGACCGCTCGGCGAGGTAAGTATCGACGGTGGTTCGGTGTCGAAGATAGTAAGCGATGACCGAATACACGTCCGCCAATCGGAGCGTAGGGTACTGCTGCGCGATCTCCTCCGCCGTTGCCCCTTCGCGGAAGGCGGCGACAACCGTATCCAGCGTGACGCGTGTCGTTCCGACGCGTACTACGCCGTCCGCGCCGGTTACGAGGGGAACCGGCTCTGGATCAACAGCCAACGACATGACACCGACCTTTCGAAGCTCTCTAGTCCCTGAAGCTTAAACCATCTGGCTGTATCTCCACATTCGGGCGATTAGCCTACGCCTCCGTCATCTTGCGGGCGTCCAGCAGCTTGTCTAGCTCTTCTTCGGAGAGGTCGGTCTTTTCGCGGGCCACTTCGCGGATGGTCTTGCCGCTCTTGTAGGCGTCTTTGGAGATCTCGGCGGCCTTGTCGTAGCCGACCACAGGGGCGAGGGCGGTGGCGAGCATGAGGCCCTGCTCCACCAGGGCCGGGCCGCGGTCGGTGGCTTCGAGACCACTCACGCACTGGTCGGTGAGGTTGGAGGCGGCGGAACCCAGTATCTCTATGCTCTGGAGCAGGTTGTGGGCGATGACCGGGAGCATGACGTTTAGCTCGAAGTTGCCGCTCTGTCCGGC
>CALMWA010000169.1 GCA_937873125.1 uncultured Actinomycetes bacterium
AGCGGACTGGAACTTATACGGTGCGTACCGCCACCACCACGACCAGCAAGGGAGAGTAATTTCTGCTGGATAGTCAACACGGTGCTAAATAGCCGGAAGGATTGCGAGAACCTCCCGGCATGCTCTCAGTCGCCTCGATGGCCTCGACTGTCTCCGGCACTCTGAGCTAGATTCATTTGATTGGCCACTATGCGGAGCCGCATGTCCGTTCGCTAATGAAACTCTTGACACAAAGCTTGGGTCTCCGTAAGATTGTATACAAACGACTGCGAAACGTCGTTAGACGATAGAAAAGGACCTGCATGTGAGCCGCATTGCGTAGGGGTGAGGAGAGGCCGGGGGCGCCGGCGATTTTCGAGCGGCTGCGGCGTATGATTTTGGACGGTGAGTACGGTCCCAGGGAGCGTCTGATCGAGGAGCAGCTCGCGGAGAGGCTCGGGGTGAGCCGGACGCCGATACGGCAGGCTCTCACCATGCTCGAAGCCGAGGGGCTCGTTGAGATCCAGCCGAACAAGGGAGCGATGGTCTGCTCGTTCGGTGTCGAAGAGGTCTGGGACATCTACGACTTGCGCGCGGTCCTCGAAGGGCACGCGGCCCGTCGTGCGGCGGAACGCATCGACGAGCGGGGGATGGCCCGCCTGCGGGAACTTGCGAACGAGATGGAGAGCCTCGCGGTGAGGGGATTCGACGAGCGTGAAGAAGAGATACGGTTGCTCGTAACGCTCAACAACGAGTTTCACGGGACGATAATCGCGTCCAGCAAGAACAAGCGGCTGGAGCGGATGATCCGGCGGACCATCGAGTTGCCGCTGGTGTTCAAGGCTTTCTTCTGGTACGGGCCTCAGGAGCGCATGGTCTCGAACCACTACCACCGCCAGATTCTCGGCGCGCTCGAAGCCAGAGACGGCGAGCGGGCCGAGATCATCATGCGCGAACACGTCTACGAGGGCCGGGACTTCGTTATCCACGCCCTCGAAAAAGATCGAAAAGGAGAGAAGGCGTGACCGAAGCCCAAAACGGTGTCCGGCCCCTGGAAGGCGTCCGCGTCGTGGAGATGGGGAGCCTACTCGCCGGCCCGTTCTGCGGCCAACTCCTCGCGGACTTCGGCGCCGAGGTCATAAAGGTCGAACCACCCGGCAAGGGCGACCCGATGCGCGTCTGGGGCCGCCACCGGAAAGAGGGACGCACCCTCTGGTGGCCCATCATCGCCCGCAACAAGAAGTCCGTGACCCTGAACCTGCGCGAAGAGGAAGGCCAAGAACTCGCCCGCAGGCTAATCGCCGAAGCCGACGTGGTGGTCGAGAACTTCCGGCCCGGCACTCTTGAGAAGTGGGGCCTCGACTACGAGAAGCTCAGCCAGATAAACCCCGGCCTGGTTATGGTGCGCGTCTCCGGCTACGGGCAGACGGGGCCGTACCGGGAACGGGCGGGCTTCGGGTCCATCGGGGAGGCGATGGGCGGCATCCGGCACGTAACCGGATTCCCGGATCAAGCACCGCCGCGCACCGGCGTCTCTTTAGGCGATTCTCTCGCCGCGACGTTCGGAGCACTCGGCGCGCTCACGGCCCTCTACCACCGGGAGGCGCACGGCGGGAAGGGGCAGGTGGTAGACGTCGGGATCTACGAGGCGGTGTTGGCGCTGATGGAGAGTACCATCCCCGAGTACGTGCTCGCCGGTAACGTCCGGGGGCGTACCGGGACCGTCCTGCCGTTCGTGGCGCCGTCGAATATCTACCCGGCGCGCGACGACGACTACGTCCTGATCGCCGGCAACGCCGACACCGTGTTCGGACGCCTCGCGAAAGCCGTCGGCCATCCCGAGTGGGCCGAGGACGAGAAATACGCCACCCACCACGCCCGCGGCGAGAACATGCAGGAGCTGGACGACATGATCTCCACCTGGACGAAGCAACGCACCGTGGAGGATGTCCTCCAGACGATGGCCGAGGCTGGGGTGCCCGCTGGCAAGGTCTTCACTGCGAAAGACATGGTCGAGGACGAACACTACGCCGCCCGTGAGAACGTCGTCACAGTCGAAGACCCGGAGATCGGGGCATTCCCGATGCAGAACGTCGTACCGCGCCTCTCCGAAACCCCCGGCAAGGTCCGCTGGACCGGACCGGCGCTCGGCCAGCACAACGACGAAGTCTACGGTCATCTCCTCGGCTTGAGTGAGGACGAGCGGAACGATCTCCGGGAGCGGGGGACCATCTAATGCGGGTCGAGATAGTTGACGTCGGACCGCGCGACGGCCTCCAGAACGAAGACAAGACTCTATCTGCCGAAGTCCGGGCCGAGCTGTGCGACCGGCTCGCGACGGCTGGAGTCCCGCGCGTCGAGACCGCTAGCTTCGTCAACCCCAAGCGCGTTCCGCAGATGGCGGGCGCCGAGGAGGTGCTGGCGAGCATAGAGCGCGGTCCCACCACGAGCTACGCCGGGCTGGTCCTGAACGAAAAAGGCTACGAGCGGGCCATACAGGCCGGCGTTGACGAGGTCCGCTACGCCTTCCCGGTCACACAGACGTTCGCCGAAAAGAACCAGAACACGACCGTCGAGGAGGCCACGAAGCTCGCCGGACGTCTCGTGGAGCGCGCGCGGCTGGACGGGGTGCGGGTCTCCATTACCCTGAGCGCGGCCTTCGGATGCCCGTTCGAGGGCCGCGCCGCGCCGGAGCACGTCCTCCGCCTCGCGGCGCGGGTAGCCGAGACGCC
>CALMWA010000170.1 GCA_937873125.1 uncultured Actinomycetes bacterium
GCTCGTGATCCCCTCCTACGTCGGAGGGTTCGTGATCGTCAGCGTTCTCGGTCCACGGGGGACTTTGCAGGGAGTCCTCGAACCCCTCGGGGTGGAGCGGCTACCGGAGATCTACGGTCTCTTCGGCGCGGCTCTCGCCCTGACGCTGTTCTCCTACCCCTACGTATTCCTGACCACCCGCAGCGCGCTGCGCGGCATGGACCCGGCGCTCGAAGAGGCGGCCCGCAGCCTCGGGAGCGGCGCCTGGGGAGCGTTTTTCCGGGTTACGCTGCCGCAGGCGCGCCCGGCCATCGTGGCGGGCGGGCTCTTGGTAGCGCTGTACTCTTTGAGTGACTTCGGGGCGGTCTCGCTTTTGCACTTCGACTCGTTCTCGGCGGAGATCTACATCCAGTACCGCTCGGCCTTCGACCGCACCCCGGCTGCGATACTCGCCCTAATGCTCGTCGCCCTTACCGCCACGGTTCTGTTCGTCGAGGGCCGCACCCGCGGTCGGCTGCGCTACCACCGCAGCACGGTCGGGGTCGCGAGACCCGGAGGCGGCGTGGCGGTCCGGCTCGGCCGGTGGCGGTGGCCGGCGCTTGCGTTCTGCGCGGCGGTGGTCACGCTGGCGCTCGTCGCCCCGGTCGGGGTGCTCGTCTTCTGGCTGCTGCGCGGGCTCGCCGAGGGTGAGCCGCTGCGCCTCGTCTGGGGAGCGACGGCGAACAGCGTCTACGTCTCGGCGCTCGCGGCGGCGCTAGCGGCTGTGGCCGCCCTGCCGGTCGCCGTGCTCGCGGTGCGGCATCCGGGACGGGCCTCGGGGATGCTGGAGCGGCTCACGTATCTCGGGTACGGTCTTCCGGGGATAGTGCTCGCGCTCTCGCTGGTCTTCTTCGGGTCCAACATGGCGCCCTGGGCATACCAGACGATAGGTCTTCTGGTCTTCGCCTACGCCGTCCACTTCCTGCCGCAGGCGGTCGGCGCCACACGCTCGGCGCTGTTGCAGGTGCGGCCCAGCGTCGAGGAGGCGGCGCGGGGGCTGGGGCGGAAGCCGGCGTCCGTGATCGCCACCGTGACGGTACCGCTGGCGCGTTCCGGCATACTCGCCGGTGCTGCGTTAGTATTTCTGACGACGATGAAAGAGTTGCCCGCCACGCTGCTGCTGAGTCCCATCGGTTTCGACACGCTCGCGACCAGCATCTGGACGGCTACTTCGGACGCCTTCTTCGCCCGCGCAGCGGCTCCGGCGCTCATCCTGATCCTGGTATCCGCCATCCCGATGTACTTCCTGACCATTAAAGAACCCGCGGAGTCCGCCAAATGACCGAGAAGAAGCGTATGTTCCGGCTCGCGGGCGTGAGCCGCGGTTTCGGCCCCGTTCGGGCCGTCCACGACCTGCACCTGACCCTCGAAGAAGGCAAAATACTCGCCTTACTCGGGCCGTCGGGGTGCGGCAAGACCACGACGTTGAGGCTGCTGGCGGGCTTCGAGCGCCCGGAGTCGGGAGAGGTCGAGATCGGGGGCCGCATCGTTGCCGGACCGGGCGTCTTCGTGCCACCGGAGAAGCGGCGGGTCGGGATGGTCTTTCAGGACTACGCCCTCTTCCCCCACCTCACCGTCGAGCAGAACGTCGCCTACGGCCTGCCGGTCGGTAAGAAACGCGGCGGCCGGGTGGCGGAGGTGCTCGCACTCGCGCACCTCGAAGGTCTCGGAGGACGGATGCCGCACGAGCTCTCCGGCGGGCAGCAGCAGCGCGTCGCGCTCGCCCGCGCCCTCGCCCCGGAGCCGGCCATCGTGCTGCTGGACGAGCCGTTCTCCAACCTGGACGCCGCGCTGCGTGCGAGGGTGCGCGCCGAGATGCGCGACATCCTGACCGCCGCCGGGGCAACGGCCGTCTTTGTCACCCACGATCAGGAAGAGGCCCTCAGCCTCGCCGACGAGGTCGCCGTGATGATGGGCGGCCGCATCCTCCAGTCGGCGCCGCCGGAAGATCTCTACCACTTCCCCGCCACCCGCGAGGTCGCCGAGTTCGTCGGCGAAGCTAACTTCATCCCCGGCACCGCCCAGAATGGCCGCCTGCACTGCGTGCTCGGCGACGTACCCGCCTGCGGTGAGTGCATCGGCCACGTGGAAGCCATGCTCCGCCCCGAAGCCCTTCATCTGAGACGGCTCGCGAACGGCGACGCGGCCGGCTCGGAGGTCGAGGCTACCGTTCTGGCGCGCGAGTTCTACGGCCACGACCAGCTAATCAAGCTGCGACTCGACTCTGGTCCCGTGCTCTGCTCGCGGCTCGGCGGCGGCCCCGGCTTCAGGCCCGGCGAACGGGTGGCCGTGGCCGTGGCGGGGCAGGCGGTCGTCTTTCCGAAGTCGTAGCGTCTTGGCTTGGCGCGGCGCACCGGGCTTGTAGAATGCACTTTCCAGTCTTTTCGGGTGAGGAGGGCGCATGAACGTATTCGGATTGGACATCGGCGGCTCGGGGATCAAGGGTGCGCCGGTAGACGTAGAGAGCGGCGAGCTGGTGGCGGAACGGGTGAGGATCAAGACCCCGCAACCCGCGACTCCGCAGGCTATCGTGGAGACGGCGGTCGCGGTCGTGCGGCAATCAGACTGGGACGGACCGGTCGGGTGCGGCTTCCCGGCGGTCATAAAGGACGGCGTGATTCAGACCGCGGCGAACGTGGACAAATCGGCTATCGGATTCGACCTCGGGGGCCATCTGGAGGAGGAGCTTGGCAGTAGCGTCCGGGTGGTCAACGACGCGGACGCCGCCGGGATCGCGGAGGTGCATTGGGGAGCCGGGCGAGACGTGGACGGCGTGGTACTGATGCTGACGCTCGGGACGGGCATCGGCAGTGCGCTGTTTATCGGGGGCAAGCTCGTCCCGAACACGGAGTTGGGACACCTGGAGATCGACGGTTACGACGCCGAGAGCCGGGCCGGCGACGGCGCCCGCAAGCGCGAGGATCTGAGCTGGGAGCAGTACGCCGAGCGCCTCCAGAGGTACCTGACGGTCGTCGAGAACCTGTTCTGGCCGGATCTCATCGTCATCGGGGGCGGCATCAGCAAGAAATCCGAGAAGTTCTTTCCCCACCTCGATACCCGCACCGAGCTCGTCACCGCCAGGATGCTGAACGAGGCGGGCATCATCGGCGCCGCGCTCGCCGGCGGTGTCGAGTCGCCGGTCGCGTAAGAGCAGTTCTTCAGTTGCTAGCGACCGGAGACGTGCGCCAGAAACTCCGCGCGTAGCGCAGCGTCTTCGGCGTAGACACCACGCGCCGCGCTCGTAACGGTGATCGTGCCGGGCTTCTCGGCGCCGCGCATCGTCATGCACGTATGTTCGGCCTCGATGACGACGATGGAGCCGCGGGAGCCTAGAGCGCCGTGCAGGGAGTCGGCGACCTGGGCGGTGAGGCGCTCCTGGATCTGTGGGCGCCTCGCATAACCCTCGACGACGCGCACGACCTCCGAGAGCCCGACTACCCGGCCGTCCGGCACGTAACCGACGTGCGCCTTGCCGACGAACGGCAGGAGATGATGCTCGCACAGGCTCGCCACCGGAACGTCGCGCAGCATCACCGGGTCCCCGAAATCCCCGGCGAAGCTGGTGTCGAGATACTCGTCCGGGTCTTCGTGCAGGCCGCCGAAGAGATAAGCGTAAGCCTCCGCGACGCGCTCCGGCGTCTCGCGCAGAACGTCGCGGTAGGGGTCCTCGCCGATGGCGGCCAGGATCTCGCGCACGGCCCCCTCGATGCGCGGACGGTCTATCTCGCCGCCGGACATCGCTAGCCCCGCACCAGGGCCGGCAGCCCGGTGAGGTCCGACAGAACGTGGGTCGCTCCGGGCACCTCGATCCCACCGCCCCGGCGATCCACGAAGACCGAAGCGATGCCCCGCTCCGACGCGCCGAAGATATCGGTTATCGGGTCGTTCCCGACGTGAACTACATGGTCCACGTTGTCCGATCTGCCGCTGGCACGGAGAGCTTCCTCGAAGATCGCGCCATCCGGTTTCTCGGAGCCGACGACGGCCGAGACGATGACGCCGTCGAAAAACCGCAGCCAGCCGAGGTTTTCCAGCACACCTTCGAGCTGGATGTCCCAGTTGGAGACAGCGTAGAGCTTCGCGCCCATCGTGCGCAGTTCGTCCATCACCCGCTCGGACTCCGGGTAGGGGTTGAAGGAGATCCTGCGATCCGCGACCTCCGTAAGAGTCTCAACCGGAGCGGAGATACCGAGAGCCTCCGCCGTGGTCTGCGCGTTGCGGCGCTTGAAGCCAGCGAGCGACTCCTCGTCGCGGTGCTTGATATTCTCTTTTATGTGGCGCCGCATGCTCTCCCACACGGGTCCGCTGGCGCGCTCTACCGTGAGCGGCCCGTTGGAGGTGTACGCGTCGAGATCCCGGACGTACCCCTCCACGTCGAGGTCCACGTAAATTAGAGTCCCGTCCACATCCAGAAATACCGTGTCGTAGCGCATCCTCGCCTCTCTTGAGTGTGTGAGTATCTCAGGTGGCCGGGCAGAGTATAACCGGCGGCCGGCGGGATTCCGTCAGAGGATCTCGGCGTCGAAACCATGCGTTTCGGAGAGCCGGGCCAGGAGCGCTTCGGCGTCGTCGGCGAGGCTGGTCGAGATCTGAAAGTAAGCCGTCTGCGGGTAGAAGTCCTCGGAGTCTATATACTCGTAATCGGCCCCGAGGCTGTCGAGCGCATCCCGCACCAGTTCCAGGTCCGCTTCACTCCCTATATTCGCCACCCGCAGTGTCGTGCCATCCATGCGGGTGAGATTATCATTGCTCGTCAGGCTTTTCCGGCTTCGCGCGAGGCTCCGGTTACGGCCCATCGCCGCCCGATGAAGCGCGCTCCGCAAGTCAGGAGACGCACCGCCATCAGGACGTTTAGCGAGGTCCACACTCCGACCGCTCCGAGGCCGAGGACGAGCGAGGCCAGGGCGAGCGGGGCGAAGGTTATGAATGCGGCCAGCATGGACCACTTCAAAAAGCGCGTGTCGCCCGCGCCGATCAAAATGCCGTCGAGCGCGAAGACGGCGGCCCCGATGGGCTGCATCAGGATGAGGAGCGGCCAGATGGCGGCCGCGCGCTCGATCACCGCCGGGTCGTCCGTGAAGACTTGAGGGAGTGCGCTGGCAAGAGCTAGAAGCGTCACGCTGAACGCGGCCCCGATGGCCACCGACCAGCCGATCATGCGCCGAGCTGCGGCGTAGGCCCCGTCCGCGTCCCCCGCTCCGAGCGCGCGGCCGACCATGATCTGGCCCGCTATAGCGATGGCGTCGAGCACGAGGGCGAGGAAGAAAAAGAGCTGAAACGAGATTTGGTGCGCCCCGAGCGACGCCTCCCCCATCCGCGCCACCACCGCGCTCGCCAGGGCGAACGACGCCAGCAACGCGCCCGTCCGCACCGCAATATCCCCGCCGATCTTCAACAGGGGCCGCATCGTGGCCCAGCGCGGACGCCGCAAGTCGGCCGGAGCGCGCAGCAACTCGACAACGAACGCCGTGCCCATCCCCGCCTGGGCGATCACCGTACCCCACGCTGAGCCGGAGATGCCCCACCCAAACCCGTAGACGAACAACACCTCCAGTACCACGTTCGCCACGTTCGCGGCGACCACGATGATCAGGGGCCGCCGCAGATCCCCGACCCCGCGCATGAATCCCTGGCCGGCGAGCGAGATCATGGCGAACGGCAACCCCAAAGCCGAGATCCTCAAGTACGTCACCGCCATCGCCCCTGCCTCTCCTTCTCCACCCATGAGCCCGACGGCGGGCGATGCGAACGCCACGGCCACCACGAGCAGCGTACCCCCAAGCAGCACGGACAGCCACAACGCCTGAGCCCCGAGACGACCCGCGGCCCGCTCCTGTCCGGCACCGTGCAGCCGGGCGACCTGGGCGGTCGTGCCGTAGGTCAGGAAGTTAAAGAGCGTGATGCCCGTCGAGAGCAGGATACCGGCGATGGCGAGGGCGGCCAATTGCGGCGTCCCGAGATGACCGACGATCGCCGTATCGACCAGGATGTACGTCGGTTCCGCCGCGAGAGCCCCGAGAGCGGGTACGGCGAGCCGCAGAATCTCACGGTCGTACTGGCGGGCGCGGATCGAACGCTTCAATGCGTGGTCTCCGTTGCGCGCCTCCCGGCTAGGCGAAATCGAAGTCCAGGAAGCTGCCGTTCTGCTCGACGAGTTCGCCGTCCAGGTAGAGTTCGCCGCCGTCGCGCAGGTCGCAGATCAAATCCCAGTGAACGCTGGAGTCGTTCTTGCCGCCGGTCGCCGCGTAGGAGCGCCCGATAGCAAGATGCACCGTCCCGCCGAGCTTCTCGTCGAAGAGGATGTTCTTGGTCGCCCGCGGGATGCCGTAGTTCGTCCCGATCCCGAGTTCCCCCAGATACCGCGCCCCGACGTCGGCGTCGAGCATGGAGTTGAGGTACTCCTCGCCCTTCTCCGCGCTCGCCTCGACGACTTTCCCGTCCTCGAACCGCAACCGCACCCCCGACACCTCGCGCCCCCCGACGGCCACCGGCACACCGAAATAGACGTGTCCGTTCGCCGAGTCCTCAACCGGGCCGGTGAAGACTTCGCCGCACGGCATGTTCTTCTTGCCGTCGCCGTTCAGGAACTTGCGACCAGTTATCGAGAGCGTGAGGTCCGTCTCCGGGCCGTGGATGCGGACTTCGCGCCCCTGTTCCAGACGTTCGATGAGCCGGCCCTGTTCCCCGGCCTTCTCGCTCCAGTACCTGACCGGGTCCTCCTCGCCGAGCGCCATCGCCTCGAAGACGAATTCCTCGTACTCGGCGAGACCCATCTCAGACTCCTGCGCGAGCGCCTCCGTTGGGAAGAGCGTCAGCGCCCAGCGATCCTTGCCGAGCACTATCTCCTGCAGGTCCTTGTCGCGTTTGCCGAGCGCCTGTTGCTTGGCAGGGTCCACGTTCGCCAGCGCCCGAGTGTTAGTAGGTGCCATGACCGAGATAAAAGCGTCCGCACCCTCGTAGATCGCGCGTATGACGGGCGGCGTTTTCTCGTAGTGAACGTCCCGCGCGTGCTCGAAGAAGACCTCCTGCATGCCAGGGAGCGCGACCTGGGGTATCGGGGTGGCGCCGATGTCGAGGAGCCGGGCGTAGACGGCTTTGATCAGTGGCTCCGCGGCCGCCCCGCCGGCGAGTACGACCTGATCCCCCTCCTCAGCCGCAACCGAATAGTTCACCAACACCCGCGCCAGCTTCGTCAGCCGCTCGTCTCTCATAAATCCTCCAAAGGCCAAAGTCCGCGAGTGAGCTTACCACCCACGCACGGGTGAACATCAACTGTTGCCGCCGAGTCCCTCCCTCACGAACTGCAGCGACTCCCGCATCCGAGCCTGTACGGTCTCCGGGTCCGGCGCTCCGAGCGGCCACGGCTTGAGTTCCAGGCTGATAGCGCCGGAATAGTCGCTGTCTCCGACCGCCGCGAGTAGCTCCTGGAGCGGTAGCTTTCCGTTTCCGGGGAGCCGGTGCTCATCCTTGCCGCTGAGCCTCGAATCGGAGAGATGGATGTGCCG
>CALMWA010000171.1 GCA_937873125.1 uncultured Actinomycetes bacterium
ACCGTCTCCGGGGGTAGCGGTGACGACCTGATCGTGGCGCGCAACGTCCCGGCCGCGAAGGACGTTATCGACTGCGGCAAGGGCTTCGACCGGGCCGTGGTTGATTCAAAGGACATAGTCTCGAACTGTAACCGCGTCTTCCGTTAACCGGGCTGGCGGTGAAAAGTAATACCAGGGTCCCGGCTTATCACCGGGACCCTGGTATTTGGAAAAAGCTAAACCTCCAGCGTTGAGGTCTTCGCCGCGCCTTCGTCATATTTGACCGACTGGACGGCGCGCCAGGCGAACTTCTGGAGGGATTCGTCGGTCGGTTTTCCGGCGAGATCCGGGTCCGCGTCCGAGATCGCGGCCCGCGCGGTCTCGACGGCGGAGTCCAACGCGGCGTTTATCTCGAAGGCCCGCGCCGCCTGATACCGGACCCTCAGTTCCCTGGGCGGAGTCTCTTCGAGACCGAACAGCAGCTCATACTCTTCGGTTCTACTCTCATAGTCGCCGACACGCCGGGCTGTGCAGGTTAATTCTGGCATGGGCGCATCGTACCATGCAAAGCCTCGCGGGGGTTCGTATCGAGTGTAGCCGCTTGCGGTAGACTGGTGCCGAGATCCGTGAACAACTTCTTCCAAACCAGCAAGAAGGCGACGGCAAAGCCTCGCGGGGGCTTTCTCGTCAGGATGCTCCGGGCGCTCTTCAACCTCGCCCTGATCTTCTCCGTCACCGCCCTGGTCTTGACCACCGGACTGTACCTACTCGTGGTCCAGAAGTTCGAGGATCAACTCGACCGCCGCTACCCGGAACTGGCGCAAGACTCCTACGTCTACGACTCGAACGGGGACCGGATCGGCGAGTTCGCCGGCGCGCAGAGCCGCGAGACCGTCGGGCCGAAGCGTCTGGGTAAGTATCTGCCGCGCGCCGTCGTAGCCGTGGAAGACCGGAGGTTCTACGACCACTTCGGCGTGGACGTCGAAGGCGTGGCGCGGGCGGCCTGGATCGACGTGCGCGCCTGGAGCGTACGTGAAGGTGGCTCGACCATCACCGAGCAGCTTATGAAAAACCTGTTCATCCCCGAGGATGACCGGCTGGAAGTCTCGTTCCAGCGCCGATTCTCCCAGTCCTCGCTCGCCTTCGCCTACGAGCGGGAGCACGATAAGAGAGAGATCCTCACCGCCTATCTGAATACCGTGTACTTCGGCAACGGGGCCTACGGGGCCGAGAAGGCCGCCGAGCGCTACTTCGGAAAAGACGCCGACGAGCTCACGCTTGCGGAGTCCGCCGCCCTGGCCGGTTTCCTGCGCGCCCCCTCGACCTACCTTTCAGAGGACACGAGCCGGGCCAGGGAGCGGCGGGACGAGGTCCTGGACCTGATGTATTCGCAAGGACTTATAAAGCAGCGCGAGTACCTCGTAGCCCTGGCCGCGCCCCTGCGGTACGCGCCGCCGCCCGAGTCCGAAGACACCGCCCACGAACCGTTCGTCGAGAAAGTCCGCCGCGAGATCGAGGCGAACATGGGGGCCGAGGCTCTGAAGAAGGGCGGACTCAGGATCTACACGACCCTCGACCCCGACATGCAGCGAGCCGCGACCAAGTCCGTCGAGAACAACCTCTCCGAGGACGGACCATCTGCAGCGGTTGTCTCGGTCGAGCCGCAGAACGGCGCGATCCGGACGCTCGTGGGCCAGAAGGACGACTTCAACTTGGCCCTGGACGCCCGGCGGCAGCCGGGGAGCGCGTTCAAGCCCTTCGTGCTCGCGGCTGCGCTGGACGAAGGGATCTCACCGGAATCCGTGTACCTCTCGCAGGAGCTTGCACTAGACTTCGAGGGCCGTAACTTCATCATAGACAACTACGACTTTATCCAGCGTGGGCAGATCTCCCTCTACAACGCGATGGCGGAGTCGGACAATACCGTCTTCGTCCGTCTCGCCCGCGACGTCGGGTACCAGGAAGTAGCCACGATGTCCGAGAACCTCGGCATCACGGAGAAGATCGACCCGTATCCTTCGACCGCCATAGGCGGGCTAGCCGTGGGCGTCAGCCCGCTGGACATGGCCTCCGCCTACGCCACGTTCGCGGGTGGCGGCATCTACCGCGAACCCTACACTGTCGAGCGGGCGGACTACGAGAGTTTCGGGGAGAGCGAGTCCGCCTACGACCACCGCCTGACCGGCCGCCGGGTACTCTCCGGCAACGAGGCCGCCGCTGTCACGCAGGTCCTGCGCGGGGTCGTTCAGTCCGGGACCGCCTCGCGCTTTCACGACCTCGACGAGGAGATCGGGCGTCCCTCCGCCGGCAAGACCGGTACCACGGACGACTTCGTGGACGCCTGGTACACCGGTTACACGCCTCGGCTCTCCACCGCGGTCTGGGTTGGGTATTCCGAGGGTCGGCGTCCGATGCTCGGCGTGAACGGCCTCGACCAGGTGAACGGCGAGAACCTGCCGTTAGATCTTTGGTCCGAGTACATGGCCGAAGCCACGGCAGAAGACCCTATTCTCGACTTCTCACAGCCGGACTTGAGCAAGTTTACTTACGTCGAGGGCAGCTACTAGGTTCTCCGGGAACGGCAGCGTCCCGTGGTATAAACGCTGCCATGAACCTCGATGAGCTTTTTGGCGGATCGTTCATTGACTGGGAGGCCGTCGATACATCCTGGAGTAAGCGGAGTATGTCCTCCAGGCTTCTTCTCTTCGCCGCCCGCCGCTACCTCGCGGAGAGCGGCGCGGATGCTGATCCGGGCCGCGCTCAACTCATCGAACCCACCCGGCTACCCGGCGAGATCAAAGCCGCTTTCGCCGCGCCTCCCGGCGCCGAAGAACCCGCGATAGCGCGCTGGGGAGAGTTCGTAGACGCCGCCGTCGCAACCGAATTGGAGATGGTCTCTTACGGCGAACGTCCCCTGATCCTGCACGAGCTGCGTGCCGGCCTGAAGCAGGCCGCCGATGAGGCCGGCTCGCGAACGGCGCTCGGCCGCTGGTTCCAGGCCCGCCACGATGCCTTGCCCGGCACTGATCTTCCCGAAACGCCGGAGTACCTACCGGTCTAACCCGCGCCGGGCGGCGTGTCGGTTTACCGGGGCCGGAGGCTACAATAGAATCTCGGTCGAATACTTTGTGGGGAACGCTTCAGAAAGGGAGAGGGACAACAGCATGGAAGCCATACCGAGCGCGAGTTACAGCATGACCCTTCGGGTCGAGTTTCCGCACCGGGCGGGATCTCTGGGCAGGATCCTGACGGCCGTCGGCGATGCCGGTGGGATGGTGGGAGCCGTCGATATCGTGCGGATGGGAGAGCAGCAGACCATCCGGGATATCACCGTCAACGCCCACGATTCCGAACACGGACAGCGGATCGTGCATATCGTAGATGGTCTGCCGGAGGTGCGGGTCATCAACGTATCGGACAGGACTTTCCTCATGCACCTGGGGGGCAAGATCGAGGTTCGCTCCAAGTTGCCGATCCGCACCCGCGACGACCTCTCGATGGTCTACACGCCGGGCGTGGCGCGAGTTTGCCGGGCGATCCACAATGACCCCGACCGGGCCTTCAACCTGACCATCAAGCGCAACACGGTCGCCGTCGTCTCCGACGGCACGGCGGTGCTGGGACTCGGGGATATCGGACCGCGGGCGGCGATGCCTGTCATGGAAGGCAAAGCGGCGCTCTTCAAGCAGTTCGCCGGGGTGGATGCGTTCCCGATCTGCCTGGACACCAAGGACACAGAGGAGATTATTCGGACGGTAAAGGCACTGGCGCCGGGCTTCGGCGGGATAAACCTGGAGGACATCTCCGCGCCCCGGTGCTTCGAGATCGAGGACCGCTTGAAGCAGGATCTGGACATCCCCGTCTTCCACGACGACCAGCACGGCACGGCGGTAGTGGTGCTCGCGGCCCTGATCAACGCGCTGAAGATCACCGGCAAGCAGATGAAGGACTTGAAGGTGGTGGTCAACGGGATCGGGGCGGCCGGGGTGGCGTGCGCGAAGATCCTGATGAACGCGGGAGCCGAGGACATCGTCGGCTGCGACTCGCGCGGTATCGTCCACAAGAACCGTGACGGACTGAACGCCTCGAAACAGTGGTTCGCCGACCACACCAACTCGGAGGACCTCACTGGCGGGCTGGACGAGGCCGTTCGTGGGGCGGACCTGTTCTTGGGGCTCTCGGTGCCGGACGTGCTGACGGTGGAGCACCTGCAGAGCATGAACGACGACCCGATCATATTCGCCATGGCGAACCCCGACCCGGAGATACGTCCGGAGAAGGCTTACGGACACGCCAAGATCATCGCAACCGGCCGCAGCGATTATCCGAACCAGATCAACAACGTCCTGTGCTTCCCCGGTATCTTCCGGGGCGCCCTCGACGTGCGCGCCCGCGAGATCGACGAGAACATGAAGCTCGCCGCCGCGCAGGCCATCGCCGACGTGATCCCGGAGAACGAAGTCTCCCCAGACTACATTATCCCGAGCGTCTTCGATGAGCGCGTCGCCCCGGCCGTCGCCGAGACCGTCGCCGATGCCGCCAAGGAGTCCGGTACGGCCCGCCGTGTCCAGGAACACTCCGAGACGGACCTGGCGGCTACCAGTTTCTAGGAGACGCCGCCCCCTGATCCCACGCCTGCGGCGACGTGCAATAAAATAGGGGCATGAGCCTGTGCCAGATATTCGTGTGTGCCACGCCGGGAGAGGGCCGGTGCGGCGAGAAGGGCGGCAACGAACTGCTGGAGCACTTTCGCTCGGAGGTCGAGCGGCGCGGCCTCTCACCCTCGGCCGTGCTCCGCAACGTGTGTACCCGGCGCCACGAGGAGGGACCGGTAGTCTTCGTCTACCCGGATGACGTCTGGTACACCCGCGTCACCGCTGGCGAGGTGGACGGTATCCTGGACCGGCACCTGGCGCGGACGCGAGCCTAGAGCGCTGCGCGATTGCGGGGACGCTCGAAGCCGAGGCGTCCTATGGTGCGTTCCATCGCCCAGTCCGCGCCGGTGAGTACGCGATCCCTCCGGCTCTTGAGGAAATAGAGGAGCACGCTCCGGTACAACGCCTGGGCAGCGGCGCCTTCGAGCTTTCTGCCGAGCACCTCGGCCACCGCGCTCTCTGGGCCGAGGCTCACCGCGTACCCGCGGTCGGAGAAGCGGAAGGGCAAGCGGCGCTCCGCACCCCGTAGCCAGCGGTCGAGGTCCCGCGCGACCCACGCCCCCTGCTGCACCGCCAGAGAACCCGTCGGGGGAAGGGGACCCAGGCCTGGATCTTTGTACAGACTGGCGTCACCGAGCATGTAGACCTCCGGGTGACCGGGCAGCGTCAGGTGATCGTCCACCCGTACCCTGCCGGAGGCGTCGCTCTCTATACCAAGATCAGATACCGGGGATACGGTCTCGATTCCGGCGGTCCAGAGCTTCGTCGCGGCGGGCAGCCACTCTTCGCCTACCCGAACGCTATCCGAGGTCGCCTCTTCGACGAGCGTGCCTAGCCGTACTTCCACTCCGAGCAGGAAGAGTTGCCGCATGGCAGCGTCGTGGAAAAAGGGGTCCAGCCATCCCATCAGCCGATCCGCCGCTTCGACGAGGACAATCCTTGGAGCGACGGCCGGTTCCCGCCGGGAGCGCTTCCTAAGATAATCGAAGAGCACGGCTATCTCGGCCGATAGCTCGACCCCCGTGGCGCCACCACCGACGATGACGATCGTCCGTGCACCGGGGACGGTATCTCCTCTACGGTCCGTCTCCAAGGCCGTCCACCACGCACCGTTGAGTTCGCTTCGCAGGCGCAGCGCATCATCGAGGGTGTGGAAAGTCTGGAGGTGCGGAACGAGGTCCGCGGGCGGGCGAGCAGCCCGGCTCCCGGTCGCGAGAACCAGGCGCTCGTAACCTACAGGTCCGGAAGTCGTGGTTAGAGTCCTGGTTTCCGGGGATAGTTCGGTTACTTCGGAGTGAAGGTAGTCGCAGCGGTTCCGGCAGAGAGCAGATACGTTAGACACGACGCTGCCAGGATGGATGCGTCCGACGGCGACTTCGTGGATGAGGGGGGCGAACGTGTAGGAGTCATTCCGATCGATGAGGAGTGTCGCCCCCGGACGCCGGAGCGGGGAGGGGAGATTCCGGATCACGGCAGCGCCAGCAAGCCCGCCTCCAACAACCACCAGTTGCACCGACCGTCGAGCTTCACCACGTGTTCCCCATCCCGATTCTCGCAGGTTCTCCCGTTTTTCTTCGCGCATGTGGACTATTCTCCTTTGGCGGATTTACTGGAGTGTCTGCCTTTGTTCGTTAAGTATATATGTGCAACAAAACTTCTTTAGCGCGAGGCTTTACAAAATGATTGTAAGTCCGTAGACTCTACGGGCATCCTCCGGCGGAGGCCGGAGAGCTTAGGGGTAACAGGACAATTTGGGAACGACTCGTCTCACGAGGCTAGAAAGGGGCCGTAGTGGCGAAGGAGGGAGTAGAGACCCAGGACATTGCGCCTGGGCTCATAGTAAGGCACACCAACCGGCGGCTGGGGACTTTGGAACCATGCGAGGCATGTGAGCGATTGATCTCGGGCCGTATCTCTTTTTCGGAGTTCGTGGATCAGGTCGGGGACGGCTACCGCGAGCTTCTGGATTTCATGATGGAGTACGACCTGCATCCGGGACGTCCAGAAGAGGTTCTGTACTGCATCGACTGTCATAGAGGGGCGTACGAAGGGGCGGTTCTGCGGACGCAGCTCGGCTACCTCTACGACCACGGCTACCAGCGTCAGAAGGTCTGCTAGGGTTCGCGTTCGGCGCTTGCTGGTGTCCGCCCGGTCAACGTTCAGCGGAGCGGGTAGAATTCGCGGGTGTCCGCGAGGCTCGCGGGGAGCAGAGACGGTCGACAGCAGGGAGGACATCCATGAACGACGAGACGCAGAAACGATTGATCACGATCCTGTCCAGCGGTATTGCCTACTTCCTGGCTGGCAGGCTTGCCGACAGGTTCATAAAGGAGCCCGAGGTTCGCGGCGTGCGCGACGACGTGAAAGAGGCGCTGCTCAAAGCGACGTTCTCCCTAGTCTCGACGGTGTTGGCGTCGTTCATCATCCGTCGCGTCGTCGGCAGCCGCTGGGGTTCCTGACAGGGTAGCGCCGGCGAGAGATCTGTAACGAAACGGGGGAGGGGGAACCTACTAGAGCCGGGACTCGAGCGATATTCGGGCGTGTGTCCCGTAGGCGGTAGTGGGTTATCATTGCGGACATGATTACGATTCTGATCGTCACATTTCTCATCGTGGGACTCGTGTTGGCGGCGTCCATCGCCCTCGGCCGTACGGCTTACGAGGTGGACAGCGCCCGCGATACGGAATACCTGGACCTCGAAGGTAACTGGGTGCGCTACAACGTCATTGGCGGCGGGCCGCCGGTAGTTCTGGTCCACGGCTGGCTCTCCTCCTCGCGGGTCTGGGACGGTCTCGCCGGGCGTCTCGCCCAGCGTTTCACGGTCTACACTCTGGATCTCACCGGCTTCGGCGAGTCGGACAAACCGCTCTCCGGGTACGGTGTACGGTACGGCAGCCGCCTCCTATACGCCTTCTGCGCGCACTTCGGGCTAACCCGGACCAGCGTCATCGGCCACGACGTGGGCGGGGACATGGCGGTGAAGCTCGCCGCCGACCACCCGGACGTCGTCGGGCGGCTCGTACTCGTCGCAACGCCGGCGAACGAGGAGCAGATCGACCTTCCCACGCCGCTGTGGCTGGCTACTCTTCCGGTGGTAGGGCCGATCTTCTATGCGCTCGGGCGGTGGGTGCGGGGCGTGCGTCGCATGTGGCTCAAGCCGTTCGTCGTTCACCCGGAGGATCTGACGGAGGACGCCATCGAGGACGCGGCCATGTCCACGCCGGCGGCTGCGAGCCAGACCCTGAGCATCACGCGGCGCGAGATCGCCGGCGGCCGGCTGGCGCGGCAGGCCCGGATCATCAAGGTGCCAGTACTGCTGGTGGCGGGCGAGGAAGATCAGATAGTAGATCCTCAAGCGGTCGGTGTATGGGCGCGCGGTATCTCCCAGGCCGAGGTAGTCTTGATGGACGAGTGTGGACACCTGCCAATGGTAGAACGAACCTCCGAGTTCAACGCCCAGATCCTGGCCTTCCTCACCGGTGACGCCCGCTACCTCGACTACGTCGAAGAGACGCCTATCGCCGACGACGAAGCGTTTGAGAGCGATGAGCCCGACGAGTACGAAGACTCCGACGAAGTGCAAAGGCGGGAAGATGTAGAGCAGCGGGAGCTTGGGCCCGACGGCGAAGTATCCACGCGCGATAACGAGCTCGCGGCGCAAGACGACGATCGAACCATTTCTCACGAGCCTGTCGCGGAAGAGCCTATCGAGGGACGGAACGATCATGAGACCGCCCCTCCTACCATTCATCGTAAACGGGGTGGACTTTATCCGGCGAGAGAGCCGGATGCGGAGCTTCGTGCGGGGGACGAGCGCGACGCGTCCGCGGGTGGCGACGTATCCGCGGGTAGTTCCGGCAACGGTATCGAGGGTAACCGGCGTCCCCGGCAGGAGCCGAGGCAGGACTACCGGGACATCTTCGAGCGTGAGACGAACATCGGCGGCGAGGGTACCGAGAAAGGTGAGATCCCGGAGGTCCCCGAAGACCTGTTTAGCTGGCCCACCTCGCGCCGCGAACCGCGCCCCCGCGACCGCCGCTCGCAGGACTCTGACGGGAGTGGGTCCATAGACCCGGAAACCCCGCCCGAGCGCTAGTCAGAGTTCTTTTCGCAAGTACAGCCAGTCCCGGATACCGAGAAAGTATCCCGTTATCAGGGAGCGCTGGCGGGAGACTTCTTCGTACCCCTCGTCTTCGTAGAGCCGGAGCGCGGGGATGTTCTGGCCGCTGACGTGGAGTCCTATGGTCACTTTGCCGCTCTCGCGCGCCAGATCCTCGGCCGCGGCTAGCAGACCTCGGGCCACGCCTTTCTGGCGGAACTCGGGAGCTACTACCAGGCGCTCGACGTAGGCCTCCGAGGAGGCCCAGGAGTAGCGGGGGTACGAGAGCAGGGTCGTGGCCCAGACAGCGCGCGGCGTGCCCAGATTGCGCGTGAGGGTCCGCCACAGGCCGCGGGCCAGGACGTCCTCCCGCGACTCCGCTGTGCGGATGCCTACGCTGCCCACGATCTCCGCCGCCGAGTCGACTACGAGAGACTCCACGCCTCCAGAGGCGTGCTCCAGGCCCACCCACTTCTGCATTATCTTGACCGAGTGGTCCATGCGGCGGCCGAACACGGGACGAAACTTGTCCAGAAACCCCTCGACGACGAGGGCGGCGATCAGCGAGTCGTCGTCCGGCTCGGCGCGGCGTATGGTAAATTGTTCTGACATCTTCGATCCCATCCTAACAGACCCCTCGCGGCATTAGCCTAGCTGATGAGCCTGCGGCGCATGATCTGAACCGGAACCAACGCCAGCACGCTCGTGAAGACGAGTATCCACGCCACGTCCACGAGCGTGCCGGCCGACGGTCCCGTTGCGAGGTCCCGGCAGACGTTCACCGCGTGGTAGAGTGGCGTGAACCAAGCGATTGTAGGTACCGGCGACGGGAAATTCTCGACGGGGAAGAAGATCCCGGAGAACAGGAACAGCGGCGTCACCACGAGGGTGAAATAGTAAGCATATAGGTCTATGCGTTTGATCAGGCTGGTGAACAACGTCCCCATGACGCTGAACATCATCCCGATCACGAGCAGCATCGGCGGGATGAAGACCGCCCACACCGAGGTTATCAGCGGCTCCCCGAACCCGATGCCGAGCGCTGCGAGCATTGCTAGAAACCCCGTCCCGTACAGCGCCGCACGCGTCCCGGCCCACAGGTACTCACCCGCGACCACGTCCTCGGCGTTCACCGGCGTGGTGATGATGGCGTCGTAGATGCGGTCTATCTTGAGTTTGACGAAGGTGTTGAAGGTGCTCTCGAATGAGGCCGCGAACATCGCATTGCTCGCCAGCAGCCCCGGAGCTATGTACTGGATGTAACTCTGTCCATTGATGCCGCCCTGCTGAATAAACGCCCCAAGTCCAAGACCAAGAGCAGCCAAGTACAGCAGCGGCTCCACGAAGTTCGGGAACATGATGCTCTTCCAGTACTTGCGGAAGATCGTGGCGCTGCGTTGCCACACCCGGAACGCTCCGCGGGGTGATGGGAGCCGTATGCTGCTCATGAGTTGGTCAGGCTCCTTCCCGTGAGCCGCAGGAACACGTCTTCGAGGCCGGACTGTCGATAGACGGTGTTCTCCACCTGGATGCCGGAGCGGCGCACCGTCTCCATGAGATCGTCAGCTTCGGAGGTGAAGGCCAAGAGCGCCTCGCCGCTACCGCTCTCCTCGACGTTGTCGGCTTCGCGGTCGAGCAGTGGGCGCAGCTCTCGCAGAGAGTCCTGGTTCGAGCGGAACTCCAGCACCTGCGGGCTGACGTGCTCCGAGATCAAGCCGGCGGGGGTTCCACCGGCGATGATCTTGCCGCCCTCCATGATCACCAACCGGTCGCAGAGCCTGGCCGCTTCTTCCATGTAATGCGTAGTGAGAATCAGGGTCTTTCCCCGCAGCGTCAGCTCCCGCAGCTTGTCCCATACGAGATGCCGGGCCTGCGGGTCGAGGCCCGTGGTCGGCTCGTCGAGCACGACGAGGTCCGGGTCGTTTATCAGGGCCCGGGCTATGAGCAGCCGCCGCTTCATGCCGCCGGACAGTTCCGCAACCTCCGCATCCGCCTTCTCGGTGAGCTGCACGAAATCCAGCAGTTCGTCGGCCCGCTGCCGGGCGACTTTCTTCGGCAGGTCGAAGTACCGACCGTAGACGAGCATGTTCTCGCGCACCTTCAGGTCTTCGTCGAGGTTGTTCTCCTGGGGTATGACCCCGATGCGCCGCTTGACGGCCCGCTCTTCGCGCCGGATGTCCAGGCCTACCACGGTCAGGTCTCCGCTGGTAGGGATCGCCGCCCCGTAGATCGTCTTCATCGTCGTGGTCTTCCCGGCGCCGTTGGGACCGAGAAAGCCGAAGCACTCGCCCCGGTACACCTCGAAGTCCACGCCCTTCACGGCCTCGAAGTCTCCATAGCTCTTCTTCAACCCGCGCGCAACCAGCGTCGTTTCCCTGACCTGCCCACGAACCGCCTGCTCCGTTCTGGTGCTCAAACCCTTGAAACTCCGTCTCCGCTCGAAATACATGCGCGCCTCGCTCGATTAGCGAAGGCACTAATACTACCGCACACCCCCGTATCTCCCGACCTCGTTCTGAACGTATACCAACTCCCGAAGCCTAGCTCTGGAGGACGTTTGTGTATGTAGCCTGTGTTACGAATATGAGAGAGCTTTTCATAATTCTTAAGAAATGTACGCCTGACCCTCTACCATGATCGGAAAATCGCTGCTAGAATCTCGCGCATGGGAGATAGATCTCAGCGGCAAAAGTTCAAGCGTCGTAGGCAGCGGACAGGTTTGGTTCTCTTCGCATCGCTAGTC
>CALMWA010000172.1 GCA_937873125.1 uncultured Actinomycetes bacterium
AGAAAGATTCTAGGAAGGAATGCGATATGAACTGTGAACCGGGCAACGTAAGCATCACGCCGCTAGACGAGGTTGGGCCGGGGGTGGATCCCATACCGTGGGGGGTGCGGTCCGGTCTTCTAGCCAGCCCAAAAGATCTCTCGCCGTGGCCCAAATACTTCTACGACGCCGAAGGGTCGAGACTCTTCGAACAGATAACGGAGCTACCCGAGTACTACCAGACCCGCGCGGAACTCTCGATCCTGAAGGAGAAATCCCGAGAGATAGTCGAGACCACCGGCTTCCGGGAACTGGTGGAGCTCGGGTCCGGCTCCGCGAGCAAGACCCGCGCCCTGCTCGACGTCCTCTTCGACGCTAGAGACGGGAGGACGGACGGGACGCCCCGCTACATACCGCTGGATGTGAGTGAGAGCGCCCTGCGCGAGAGTGGCGAGAGGCTAACCGCGGAGTACCCGGAGCTAGAGATACGAGGCTATATCGGAGACTTCGACACATCGCTCGGCAAGCTACTCGGCGGCCCGCACAGCGCCGGCGGGTCCGGGAGGCGGCTCGTGATCTTCCTCGGCGGCACCATCGGCAACTTCACCCCCGAGAAACGGCGCACGTTCCTGCAACAGATAAGCACCGGCCTCGCTGCCGGGGAACACGTCCTGATCGGGGTGGACCTCGTCAAGGACCGCGAGACCCTCGAAGCCGCCTATGACGACTCCGCCGGCGTCACGGCCCGCTTCAACAAGAACATGCTCCGCGTCCTGAACGACCGGCTCGGCGCGGACTTCGACCCGGACCTCTTCGACCACCGCGCCGCCTACAACGAAGACGAGCAGCGCATCGAGATGTGGCTCGACTCGCGCGTGGATCAGAAAGTCCCCATCCCCGCTCTCGACCTCGAGGCCCATTTCGACGCCGGCGAGGGGATGAGGACCGAGATCAGCACGAAATTCACCCTCGACTCCGCAAAGAAGATGCTGGAAGAAGCGGACCTGGAGCTACTCGACCTCTACACCGACCGCCGGAAACTCTTCGGACTCGCCCTCGGCCGGGCAGGATAGAGAAGCTGCGGCTACTTCTTCGAAACAAACTATGCGGTCTCACGAGTTGCACAAGTCATGTAATCACGTTAGGCTACTCTCATCGGTTGATATCTTTGGGAAAGGACAATTTCATGCCGTTTTGTGGTGAGTGCGGTACCGAACACCAGGGCGTGAAATTCTGCCCCAACTGCGGAGCTCCGCAGACTTCAAGTGTAGCCGCTGAGCAGCACCGTCCACCGACTCTGGATGAAGACGAGATAACTGTGTGGGAAGGTGCGTCGAGGAACATCACGAGTGCTGCTTCAGGCGGGCGTCTCTCCTCATGTCGCTATCGGTTGACCAACAAGGCTCTTTACTTCGATGAGGGACTCATCTCAACTACTTCACAGCAGGTACCTCTCTGGGCAGTGCGAGATATAGACGTATACCAAGGCATGCTTCAGAAGGCTCGCGGCGTCGGTAGCATCGTAATCCACGTACAACATTCCGACTACACTGGCAGGGATAAAGTTGAGATTAAAGACGTAGAAGGACCTGCTACCATCCGCGATCAACTCAATAAGTATGCCTTCAACGAGCGTCGCGATCACGATCAGCGTCAACGTACACAATGGTACGGACGGGGGAGCTAGTAGTCGAGTGTAGAGCTACTTACATAGTGCAGAGAGCTTAACCTGCGCTTGTGGCACTACTTTTCTTAAACTAGGGTCGGCATCTCCGAGTTCGGAGCCCGTCCAGCGCGGGAATCGGCTCAAGAATAAGCGCTGCGGAAGACCCCAGGTTCGGGCGAAGCACCATCGTCCACGAGCCGTGCGGGTTATAGTGTCCGTGGTAAAGCGAATTAGGGAAGGTGAATATGGATCTCCGCTCCGTTCAGAAGCCGCTAAAGGACCGTTACCGCAACGAGCCGGGCTCGTCGAAGATCACGCTAAAAGCCACCGGCAGCGAGACGGACGCCCCGATCTCCTGCTCCGTGGACATCGGACGCGCCGTCTACGCGGCTGAAGCCCATACGGGAGTCGGCGGGATGGGGACCGGCGCCTGCTCCGGCGACCTTCTCCTCGGCGCTCTGGCGGCGGGAGGCCAGAGCACCTGCCAG
>CALMWA010000173.1 GCA_937873125.1 uncultured Actinomycetes bacterium
AGCCGCATCGCCTCCGAGAACCTTTTGCCGGAGGTTCGGGTCTCTGGAGGAGAGTATGACGAGGGAGCCGTAGGTGATGAGGGTGAGGGGGACCAGCAGCCACGCGAGGGGGGTAGCGGGCAGGGCGGCCACGAAGACCACGCTACCGATGAGGAGCATGAGCAGATTCGTCGGTCGCAGGAGCGCGGCTCGGGTTACTTTCCGCCGCTCGTCGTGGGAGAGGGAGGATGGCGCGGAGGGCAGGCGTTCAGGGGCCGGCATTCGCCGCTCCACCATCGGTTTGCTCCAGGCGGACGGCGCCGCCGACCTTCAGCGCGAGGGCGTGGGCAGCGTTGCCGGTGTTGATCGCCAGGCTGAGGCGCCAGTGGGAGTCGGGGACGATGACCAGCTCGCCGGGCTTCGCGGCCCCGAACGTCTCCAGGTAGCGTACGCTCATGCCGCCATCGCCGGCATCCACCGTCAGGGTATCGCCGTATTTCAGGCCGGCATCTTTCTGTAAGACCGAGAGCCGGGCGTTGCCGTAGCGGTCTATGTCCATGATCCTGACCTTCATGCTCCGGCCGTCGCGGCTCACCTCGGCTCCCGGCGCGCTGAACCTCGTGAGCGATGACGGATCCACTGTCTCTCCGAGATCCGTGAGGTCCACGCCGGACGCCAGGTGGGCGGCCACCGGGGCGAAGATGTCGCGGCCGTGGAAGGTGCTGGAGACGGGGTGGACGTGGTAAGCGCCGTTCGTCAGCAGCACGGACTCGGAGATCCCGCCCAGCGACTCCGTCGCCGAGATCAAAAGCCCGTTGTCCGGCCCGACCATGAACGCGCCGCTGCGGGTCTTTAAGGCGATGGCCCGGCGGTTGGTGCCGACGCCGGGATCTACGACGGCCAGATAGACGGTGTCTTCGGGCATGTAGCGGGTGGCGTGTGTCAGGAACTCGGAGCCGGTCTCCACCGCGAAACCCGGTATCTGGTGGGTGAGGTCCACGATGGGGACGCCGGGCGCTATCTTCAACATCACGCCCTTGCAGGTACCGACGAAGTCATCGGCGAGCCCGAAATCCGAGAGGAAGCAGATCGTCCGCATGCCTTTAGTATAAAACGGCGTCCGCTCCGGGGCCGCCAGTCGTGGGCTGCTAGTCGCTGATCGGGCCGGAGCTCTTGCCGCGCAGCTTCTGGACGGCGTAGTAGCCCTTGATGCCCGCGCGGGCTGCACGCGCTCGTAGTGGGCTGAGATCCTTCTCGTGAGCGCCGACGTAGCTCTCTTCGTGTCCGCCGAACTTCTTCTTGAATTGGTAGACGCCCCAGAGGGCATCTCCCTCGTGCGGCTGGCACGGACCCCACATGTCGTAGCGCGTCGCTCCAGCCTGCCGGGCGGCCCGCAGGACCTCGAACTGCACCAGATAAGAGGCGTAGAGGTTGTCGCTGTCGGCGGCTGACGCGCCGTAGAGGTAGTACGTCTCGGCGCCGAAGGTCAGGATCATGGCTCCCGCCAGCAGCCGGTCGTCGCCTTCCTTGCGTGCCACGATGAGCTGCGCCGGAAGGGTGTTCATGAAGTCCCGGTAGTACTCGCGGGCGCGGGTGGCGAAGTTCTGGCGCCGGGCGGTCTCCTCCAGAAGGTCGAGGAACGCCTCCAGATCCGCGTCTGGCTGGGTGGAGGGACCGGCCACTACGCCTTCGCGCCCCGCGCGGCGGACGCCGTAGCGGGTGTCTTTCGGGAGGGCTTTGAGTTGCTCTTCGGGGTCTTCGAGGACTTCGAGGAGCCGCGTGCAGCGCGGCTGAACGGAGCTATCGCTCCTTACGAAACCTTCCGCCTCGAAGCCGCGCTCCTCGCTGGCACGCGGCTCGACCCGTATCAGGGCCGCGCCGCTTTTGCGAGCGTGGGCAGAGACCGACTCCACGACACTCGCCAGAGACGATTCATCCGCGCAGAGCGGGCCGTGGGGGACGTAGGCCAGAGAGCCGAGCCCCGGTAGCGGCAGATCTCGCAGCAGCACCTGGGCCGCCGCATCCTTGTGGTCCGAGATCAAACGTAGAGGCTTCCAGCCGTGTTTCTCGCGGAACTCTCCCCACTCCCAGGACTGGAGCACGCTCCCGCCAAGTTCCACGACGGTCCTGTTCCACGCTTCGCGGTCATGGGTTTCTGTGAGGACGTTCATGTAGGGACGGTCAACCTCCTGGAGTCTGAAGGATGCCGGAACAAAGGCTCCAGCATCGAGGGCAATTATCTAGAAAGGGAGGACGCTTATCAAACGGCTGAGGTTGGATGAAGTTCAGCGGCCCATGCCGAGACCGAGGGACTGGACCATGAGGCGGAAGTCCTGCGGGCGGCTGGAGGCCTGGAGGGCTTCCCGGTAGTCAACGCGTTCTTCTTCGACAAGCTTCAGGAGCGCCTGATCAAAAGTCTGCATCCCGTAGTATTCGCCCTCGGCAATGGCCTCGGCTATCTGGCCGGTCTGTTCCGCGTCCATGATGAAGTCCCGGATGCGCCCGGTGGTCACCATGACCTCGCACGCCGCCGCCCGGCCCTGGCCGTCGGTGGTCCTTACGAGACGCTGTCCGATGATCCCCTTGAGGGTGCCCGCGAGCATCGCCCGTACCCCATCTCGCTCGTAGGGTGGGAAGAGGTCTATGATCCGGTTGACCGTCTCCGTGGCGTCTACCGTGTGCAGCGTGGAGAGGACGAGGTGCCCGGTCTCGGCGGCGGAGAGGGCTATCTGGGCCGTCTCGGAGTCCCGAATCTCACCGATGAGAATGATATCCGGATCCTGGCGGAGCACACGCCTCAAGGCTCGCGCGAAAGAGGCCGTATCCGTCCCTACCTCGCGCTGGTTCACCAGGCTCTTCTCGTCGTTGTGCAGGAACTCTATCGGGTCCTCGATGGTAACGATGTGTTTTGCAGTGGTTGTGTTGATCAGGTTGATCATGGACGCGAGCGTCGTGGATTTGCCGCTGCCCGTCGTCCCGGTGACGAGTATGATGCCCCGCTCCTCTTTCGAGAGCGTCCGTATGGCCTCCGGTAGCCGCAAGTCCTCGAACTTCGGTATCCCGAACGGTATGAACCGCATTACGATGGAGACGGAACCCCGCTGCCGGAAGGCGTTGACCCGGAACCTTCCCACTCCGGGCACCGCATAGGAGAAGTCCGCCTCTCCTTCGCTCTCGAACTCCCCGGTCAACTGCTGCGGGATGATCTCGCGCAGTATCTCCTCGGTGTCCTCGGGACGTAGTGCTTCGTAGCCTTCCAGAGCATCCAATCCGCCATGCACCCGAACCGAAGGCGCGGCGCCCACCTTTAGATGCAGGTCACTGCCGCCCAGCGCAACCAGCTTATCTACTAACCCATCGACCCTCTTCGCCGGTAGCATCCAACGCCCCTTCTCTTCCGACACCCTGCCAACCCGCATACTTTATCGTGCCACGCACCCCGGCCACCAATAGCGGCCGATAATACCTATTCTCCAAGCGAATGCTCCTAGAAACGATCTGATGGTTCAATCTCAACCTTAAACTAATCTCACCTTCAATCAATGGTTTATGTAAATTTTCTTGCACGTTGTAACTCGGGTTCAGGCTCAAGATGTGGTGTGCGTGTATCTTGGGTGAGGGATATATCGTATGCGTTCGAGGAGCTACTGACGAATTCCGCTTAGGTATAGGGTTTTCTGCGGGTTGCGCGGTGGTGGGGGTGGTGCTAGCTTTTGTCTCAGCAGGTCTTGCGGACCCGGGGCTCGGTTTGAAGCTTGGGTTGAAGCGTGGGATCTGTGCGGGGCCTCACCGACGGGAGGGGGTGGTGAGGTCCGATACGAGGCTCTTTATGGGGGAGAGCCGACGTCCCGGCGATTTCGTACGTCGGGGCGTTTTTCTTGTTTCTGGAAGTTCTAGTCAAAGATCGGGGCGGCGGTACTGGCGTAGGCGGTGAGCCAGTGCAGGTCGTTCTCGGTGAAGGGTTCCGTGGAGTTGCGGGTCGCGTAGACGACGCCGACGGTCTGTTCTCCGCGCAGCACGGGTACGGCGAGGGAGTTGGCCCAACGGGTATTGGTGCGGGCCTGCGGTAGGCGGCGGGGGCCGGTCACGGCGAGGGTTGGGTGATTCGTGCTGGTGACCATGTCCACGACGCTCCGGTCGGCGGTGGTGAGATCGCGGTGGGCGGGGGCACCGATTGGCGTGAGGTCCGGGAGCCGTATCAGGCCGACCCAGTCCGCCTTCAGTTCGCGTTGAATGTCGCGGGAGATGTCCTTTGGGGAGGCTTCCGGGTCCAGGCTCTTCGGCAGCGATGGCCGGAACACGAGCCGGGAGGAGAGGATGAAGTTCACGCCCGTGGCCGCGACGATGCCGAGGAAGCTGAAGATCACGTAATACGGAAAAGCCTCCGTGACGTACTTGAGCAGCGGGTAGTAGACGGCGAAGTTCGCTCCAATGCCGACTATGGCAACTGGGTAGGCCAGAGCCCCGCGCAGCAGGAAGTGGATGTGGCTCGAATGCCGGATGTCCCGCCAGGTAAAGGCGTTGTTCAAGAGGAAGTTGCTCAAGATGGAGAGCCCGACGCCGAACATCCAGGCTATTACCTTGCTGGCGTTGAAGAACTCGGCCAGGACGACGAGCGTCAGGATGTTCACCAGCACGCCCGACGCGCCCACGAGCGCGAACTTCCAGAAGCGGCCCGCCGCCGGCACGTACCAGAACAGACTCAGGATGTGGCTCAGGTAGTCGAGACCCTGGCGCAGGCTCGCCTTCGAGACGCCGGCGTTGCGGGCCTGGAAGTTGAACGGCGCCTCCACGACCTTTAGCTCCGGGGCGCACACGAGGATCTCCAGCAGGATCTTGAACCCCGTCGGGCGGAACTGGATGCCGGAGATGGCCTCGTTGCGCACGATAAAGAACCCGGTCATGGGATCGCTGGTCTTGCGGGCCTCCTTGAAGACGATTTGGGCGAGGTACTTGCTGCCCACGGAGACGGCCCGCCGTACCGGCCCGGAGAGTCCGGCGTAGCTGCCGCCCGGGGCGTACCGGCTCGCCACCACTACGTCCGCGCCGGACTCTCGCGCGAACTCCAGCATCTCGCGCACCTTCTCCGGCGGGTGCTGAAGGTCGGCGTCCATCACGCAGGTGTACTCGCTGTTGCGCGAGACCGAGTCCATACCGGTCGTTACGGCGGTCGAAAGGCCGCCCTCCCGGTCCGAGCCCTCACGGTGTATAAGCGTGACCCGCCCGTCCTCGGCGGCGAGCTTTCGGATGACCTCCGGCGTCTCGTCGGTCGAGTCGTCCACGAAGACCACCCGGTAGTCGATCCCGGCGAGCCCGCTTCCAAGCTCGCGCACCAGCCGCGGCACGTTATCCGCCTCGTTGCGGGTTGGGACTACGAGCGTGATCCGGACCCTCGCCAAACCCTGAGGGTCGTCGTGCAGGCGGCCACTCCCGCCCACACTCACGCTTCGTCCCTCTACTGCTCGATCTTCCGCTTTCATAACCGTTCTAGGCTAGCATATCCGCTGGAAAGAGCCCACACGGAAAGCGTCTCCGCAGACGGTACACTGAGGTAGACGTGAGAGAACCGAGCGGAGGCGAGATGACAGAAGATACCGGCAAAGACCTTCAGAGAGCACACGTTTATGTCTACGGCAACGTACAGGGGGTCTTCTTCCGGGAGAGCGCCCGCAAAAAAGCCAAAGAATTCGGCCTTGCCGGATGGATCGAAAACCTCCCCGACGGTCGGGTCGAAGCCGTTTTCGAAGGCTCCCCGGACGACGTGCGCCGCATGACGCAGTGGTGCGAAGAGGGACCACCTCATGCCACCGTCGAAGACGTCGAGGTTCGGGAAGAGGACGCCGGGGGCGACCTGCGGGGCTTCGAGGTCCGTTGACCCCGCCTCCGAAGCACGCCGTCCCAAGAGATCTCTCCCGACTCCTCCAGGCCTCACAGGTCCGCGTTACGGACCACCGGGAGATCGACTACGGCACCCAGTACCGTCTCGCCTGCGGTCCCGATACCGCGAACCTGAACGTCTACCGCACGGGTAAAGTGTCGGTTGACGGTAAGGCTTCCGAACTGAAGAATCTCTTGGAGGGATGGCGGGTCGCAAACAGCGGGCTGAAAGCTAGGCGTTCGACGAGTACGGAGATTGAAGCGTCGGGACCGGCTGCGAGCGGTGTAGCGCGGGTGGGCATCGACGAGGCTGGTAAGGGGGAGTACCTAGGGCCGTTGGTCGTCGCAGGAGTGCGGGTTTCGGGCGAGAGCCAGGACCGGGAGTTAAGGGAGGCCGGAGTCCGGGACTCGAAGGACTTGAGCGTCGTGCAGGCGCGTGCGATCTCCGGGCACGTAACCCGGATCGTGGGTGAGGGGAATCTTCGCATCATCGCCCTGGAACCTCGGACCTACGAGGAGCGCCGGGACGCGGCGGCACACAACGTGAACCGGTTGCTAGGAGAGCTGGACGCGGAGATCATCGATGAACTTGCGGTTGACGTCGAGGCCGTAATCCTCGACAGCTTCGGCCCGAAAGCACGATCCTATGTAGAGCCTCGCATGCCGCCGGGGATTCGGCTTGATGTCCGGCCCCGGGCCGAGGACGACACGGCTGTCGCGGCGGCTTCCATCCTGGCGCGGGCGAAGTACCTGGAAGAGATGGAGCGGCTCTCCGAGCGTGCCGGATTCGAGTTGCCGCGGGGCTCGACGCACGTGCTGGATGCCGCCCGCAGAGTTTACCTGGAGCGGGGCATGGAGGGGCTGAGGGACGTGGCGAAGGTCCACTTCGCTACTACGAAGCAGGTTACTGACGGTTCAGGCATGAGACCCCAGAGAGGATGAGAGCGATGATAGACCTACGCAGCGACACCGTGACAAGGCCTACCGAGGACATGCGCCGCGCGATGGCGGAGGCGCCGGTCGGGGACGACGTGTTCGGGGAGGACCCCACGGTCAATCGGTTGGAAGAGTACGTGGCGGAGTTGCTCGGTAAAGAGGCCGCCATCTACGCGCCCTCCGGGACGATGACCAACCAGATCGGGCTGCACGTCGGCACGGGGCGCGGGGAGGAGGTCCTCCTGCACGAGGGGGCGCATATCTTCAACTACGAAGGTGGCGCGCCCGCCCTTATCTCCAGCGTGCAGGTGCGCACCCTCCCCGGTGAACGCGGCGTCATCTCTCCCGATACCCTGCGCGCCGCCGTCCGACCGGAGAACGTTCACCTGCCCCGCCAGACCCTGCTCTGTCTGGAGAACACCCACAACGTGGCCGGCGGCACAGTCTTCCCGCTCGAAGACTTCGCCGCCGTAGCCGCCGAGGCCCGCCACCTCGGCTTGACAGTCCATCTCGACGGCGCCCGACTCTTTAACGCCCAGGCGGCTACTGGCATCACCGCCCGCGAGTGGTGCCAACACGCCGATACCGTCTCCGTCTGCTCCTCGAAGGGTCTCGGAGCGCCGGTGGGATCCCTCCTCGCCGGCGACGGGGAGACCATCTACGAGGCCCGGCGTGCCCGCAAGGCTTTCGGTGGCGGCATGCGTCAGGCCGGCATCATAGCCGCCGCCTCCCTGTACGCCTTCGAGCACCACGTCGAGCGCCTCGCCGAGGACCACGAGCGAGCCTGCAATCTCTCCAACGGTCTCTCCCAGGCTGGATACACCGTGCGGCCTCCTGAGACGAACATTGTGCTCGTCGAGGTCGGCGATGTTGGATCCTTCCTGCTGGCTTTCGCTGAGGAAGGCGTGTTGGCAACGCCCTGGACGGCTTCCTCGATCCGCCTGTGTACCCATCTCGACGTGACGGATGGAGACATACAGAAGGTTATAGAAGCCGCGACTCGCATAAGAACCGGCGCCGGAGTGCATTGAACCTCAACGTCAGGGTTGTTCTGTCTGACCGGCGAGACCTCGGCGCGCCGCTGTCTCTCCTGGAGGAATCGCTTCGAGCCGGCGAGCCGGTCCCTGAAGCCTTCGCAGAGCTGCTGGCCGAAGCTGTAGAGCGCAAAGATCTGGAGGTGTTGACCGCAACTGCGGGAGAACACGTCGTCGGCGCAGCCGTACTCGCCTACCGCCTGAACATTGCGTCCGGTGGTCTGTTTGCCAGCCTCGAAGATCTCTACGTCATTCCCGAGGCGCGCCGCCGGAGCGTGGGTCGAGCCCTGATGGCGGCGGTACAGCAGCGCTGTAAAGCCCGTAACGTGTC
>CALMWA010000174.1 GCA_937873125.1 uncultured Actinomycetes bacterium
CGGCGCCGTTTAGCTGCGCGATCATGTAGAACATGCTGATCGCGATGGTGCTGAGGGCCGCCGCTGAGCGAACGCTGGAAGTGTTGAACCGGCTGGCGAGCATGTCCGCGAACGTGTACTTGCCGAGGTTTCTCATCGGCTCCGCCACGAGCAAAAGCACCACAAGGTAGGCGACCAGGAAGCCTATCGAAAGGTAGAAGCCCGCGAAGCCGGTCAGGGCGATGGCGCCCGCGATGCCGAGGAAAGACGCCGCCGAGAGGTAGTCGCCGGCGATGGCGAGGCCGTTCTGCCAGCCCTTGATCTCGCCGCCAGCCACGTAGTGGTGGCTCGTATCCGTGTTCTTGCGCGACGCCCAGGCCGTGATGCCGAGCGTCACCGCGACGATCGCGACGAAGAAGATGATCGCTATGACTTGATCGCTCATCTACCGCGCCTCTCCGATGTCGTCCGCCGCCTCGCGCCGCGCGTTGTCCACCATCACGTCCCACTTGTTGGCCCGGCTGACATACACGTGCATCAGGATCCAGGTCATGGCGAACTGCGCGAAGGCGTAGACGTATGCCAGGCTAAGCGGTCCCAATACTTTCACGTTCAAAACAGTCGTAAACGCCGCAAGAAACACCAGCCCGAAATAGAAGACCATAAAGAATATAGTCGCCGGTATGATGAATGCACGCTTACTTCGGATTAGCTCCTTGAAAGCATCGGTTCGCTCTACGCGAACCCACTCGTCGTTACGCTCCACTATTCTCCCTTTCCTCGATATACGGTCAATCCAGGCTCCTCCACATCGTCTGGTTCGGGACTATATTGCACCCGCCGGATGCGGTCAACAGCTTGCAGACGAAAACTCGGATGTATCATCGAAAGAGCGAAAATTCGTCTCTGAGAGCGTAGAAAGCCCTCCGGTCCAATGAACCGGAGGGCTTGGCATTTCTCGCTATACGTTAAGCTCGAGCGCCTTCGGCCTGCGGGGCGTCGGCGCGAGACTCGGCCCGTGGGGGCCGGATTATAAAGGCGACCACCGCGCTGGCCAGCATGATCCCCGCGATTATGTAGAAGGCGAGCGTGTAGCTCTTCGTGCTGTCGAGGATATAGGAGATCAAGAGCGGCCCCAGCACGCCCCCGAAGCTCCAGGCCGTAAGCAGCAGGCCGTAGATCTTGCCGACGTTCGTCGAGCCGAAGTAGTCGGCGGTGAATGCCGGCATCGTCCCGAAGCCGCCACCGTAGCACGAGATTATGATGAAAGAGAGCACCGCCAGGAAGACGAACGCTGTTGCGAACGGCAGGATAAAGAAGAGCACGGCCTGCAGGAGGAACATCACGAAGAAGACCCACTTGCGGCCGATGGCGTCCGAGAGCCAGGCCCAGAAGAACCGGCCGAGGGCGTTGCCGATTGAGATGATGCTTGCGAGACCGGCGGCCACGACGGCGCTGACGCCGGCTATGGACTGGGCCATCGGCGCGGCCTCCGCGATGATCGAGATACCGGCCGTCACGTTCAGGAACAGGAGTGCCCAAAGAGCGAACCACTGCCACCTCTTGAGCGCGCCGCCAAGGTCGTACTCTACACCCGAGCGGTCGCCGCGCTGGGCCGTATCAGGTTCCCAGCCTTCCGGCTTCCAGCCCTCTGGAGGATTCTTCATAAACAGTGCCGCGCCCACGACCATGATCAGGTAGATGACACCGAGGATGGAGAACGTTTGGAAGATACCGATCGATGAGACGAGTCGCTCAGCTACCAGCGCGGTTACGAAGGCGCCGCCGCCGAAGCCGGCTACTGCGATACCCGTGATGAAGCCCCGCTTGTCCGGGAACCACTTGATGAGCGTGGCGACCGGCACAATATAGCCGAGCCCGATGCCCGCGCCTGCCAGAAGGCCGTAGGTCAGGTAGAGCACCGTGAGGCTATTCCCGGCGAAGCTCGCCAGGAAGATACCAAGCCCGTACAACACCCCGGCTGTTATAGCGACGATTCGCGGCCCGGAGCGCGCCATCCAGAGTCCGCCGGCGAAGGCCGCGAAACCGAGCGTGAATATCGTGATGCTAAACGTCGTGTTGACTGCCGTCACCGACGCGCCGTACTGCTCGGTGAGCGGTGTGCGGAAGACACTCCACGCATACACCGCACCGAGCGCAACCTGCATGACTACACCTGCTATTGCTATGACTACCCTGTTACCCACGCCAGAGCTACTGGCTGCCTGACTCGACACTTGCAAGCTCCTTTCCCAGAGACAAACTAAGACGCCCATCTGCGCCGCCGACTAAACTTATAGTGCTCCCTCTCTCACCTCCACCAGGGCCGGCTATGCTGCGGCGGTCTTCCCCTCCGTAGGTTAGACCGAAACCCGCTCCGGCGCACTATATACGTTAAAGCGTTCATTTCGCAAGAACCCCACGAGGGTGATGCCGAACTGCCGGGCCACGTCCACGGCGAGGCTGCTGGGAGCGGAGATGGCGCATACCAGCGGCACGCCCGCGGTGAGACACTTCTGCAGGATCTCGAAGCTGCTGCGCCCGCTTACCATCACGATATTCTCAGAGAGTGGCAGCCGGCCCTGCATCAACGCCCATCCTATTAACTTGTCCGTTGCGTTGTGGCGCCCCACGTCCTCCCGCAGCGCGAGGAGGTCTCCGTCCGCGCCGAAGAGCGCCGCCGCGTGCAGGCCACCCGTGGCGTCGAACAGTCCCTGCGCCTCCCGCAGCTTCTCCGGCAATGAGTAGATCGTTTCGGCGGATACTTCCGGTCCCGGTGAAACCACCGGACAGCCGCGCAGCTCCAACTGCTCCAGGCTCGCCTTGCCGCACACGCCGCAGGCGCTCGTAGTGTAGAAGTGCCGCTCCAGAGAGCGCAGGTCGTAGTCGCGGTCGCCGCGCAGCTCCACGTTCACGATGTTGTACTGTTGCTCGGCGTCCACGTCCGGGTCCACGCAGTAGCTGATCTTCTTTATCTCATCGCGCGAGGAGATGATGCCTTCGCCGTACAGGAATCCCGCCGCCAACTCGAAGTCCGCACCCGGCGTCCGCATCGTCACGGCGACGGTCTGCTTTGCAGCGCCGGTCAACAGGCGGATCTCCATCGGCTCCTCGGTCGCTAGAGAGTCCGGCCGCACGCGCATTTGGCCGTTCTCGACGACCCGAACCCGCGTCTTGGTCTTGCTACCGCGTCGGGTCTTACCCGTAGCCTTCTCTAGCATTCCGTCTCTCCGCTTCGCCTGCCAGTTATGTGCCAGAGTGTATCAGCGGCGCGTGTTAGCATGGATAGACCATGAGTTCCGGGAGTAACAAACCGTGCTGAGGCTAACCGGACTCCCGAACGCCGCCCGCTATCCGATAGCCACCGTAACCCGCGGTGAGGACGAGATACTCATCCACTTCGGCGGACTTGCCGAGGAGCAGTCGATGGCCGTGCCGCTCAAGTACGTCGGCGGAGACGAAGAAGCGGCGGAGTTGCGGCTTCTCGCCCAGCTTCAGGAGATCGGCTACAGCGTCCGGCGTGGGAAGTGAGGGATCAGCGCGAATGTTTGCGCGCCCACTCGCGCACCGACCTGAGCCAGACCGTGCGCCTCGTGGACGCGCTCTGATTCACGAAATCCGAGAGAACGACGTCGGTCACCGGCGGTAGCACGATGCTCTCGTTGACCTCCGTATAGTCCGCGCCTTTGAGGGTGAGGACCTTTAGCTTGCGGCCGTCGTAGCGCCACACTTCGGGGACGCCTATCTGGGCGTAGATCGGGAGCTTGTTGATCGAGGGGCTGGTGATGTCTATCTCGATCACCAGATCCGGCGGCGGATCAACGGTCAGGTCTATCCGGTCCTTTCCGCGAACTCGCTCTTCATTTTGGATGTAGAAGCAGGAGTCCGGCTCGAAGCCGCGCTCCAGGTCTTCACGCCGGAAGGTCGTGGAGCCTAAGTCGTACACGTCTATACTTAACTCTTCGGCCAGAAACTCAACGAGCAGCGCGATACTGCGGTTGTATGCTTCGTGCTCCGGCGACGGGCTCATGATCTCCAACTCTCCCCGGTCGTAGGTGAAGCGCGGCGCGCTGCTATCCGTATGATCGGCGATCAGGCGCTCATAGGTCTCCCAACCCACGTTATGAAGAACCACCCTCTGTTCCGCTGGAGTCTTGAACGTCTCGACCATGCTACGGATTATACCGGCATAGAAGAGGGGCCGGAGAAATCCGGCCCCTCGAAAACCGCTGGTGTGATCCGCGTTAGGCGGAGACCATGCCGTGTGGGT
>CALMWA010000175.1 GCA_937873125.1 uncultured Actinomycetes bacterium
CCGTTTTCTCCGAGCCACCCTCTGAACTCCCACCGCGTTCGGTTATGGTACGCATCGCCTCGTCGATGTCCTGGCCGGCCTCTTCGAGAGGCTCCATGTACAGCCGGGCCCACAAGATCCTGTCCTCCTTCAACCCCATGATAATAGTCCCGGCCATCTCCAGACCCGTGGCGCGCCAGCGCCACTCGCTCCACACCGTCTCGCCGTCGCTCGTGTGCCGGAGCAACTCCGGCTCGAAGTCCGGGAAGCTCCCGAACATCCTCGACCAGTTCTTGCGGACCTGCTCCTTGCCGCCGAAGCCCCGGTTGGGATGGGCTGGCTGCTCGCTCTGGTAGCCCGGATCAAAGCACTCCAGCATCGCTTCGAGGTCGTGGCGGTTGAGCGCCTCTCGCAACCGTTCGATCACCGTCTCCATCAACGCACCTCCGCAACTCGTCGGCCCGGCAGACCGATTTCTTCTAGCAGGATGCCATCCCTTCCGCCCCGGCGCACCCTGCGTACCGCGTGTGCGGGGAAGATTCAGCATTGTCGCAGGCGAGGAACAAGAGAGGCGTAATTATGGCAACCGTCTTCTCGGTCTTCAGGGTGGTAGTCGCGATCACCACGGCATGGTTTCTGGCGTTGCTCGTCGCTACCGGACTCGTGTTCGGCATACTCGGACACGTGGTTACCTTCTGGGTACACACGACCCTGATGGGGGCTCTGGCATTCCTCTCCGGCCCGTTGCTGTTGCGCGAGATCCGGACCACAGCGCCGGACACCGGGAGCCGGGCGAGTGGACGGCTGCGGAGCTTCTCTACGCGCTCGTTTTTACCTTGTTCATATTTCTCAACTCCGTGGCGTACCTGTACTTCTCCGTCTGAGCAGCGAGCTTGGTCGAACCAGGCGTCGAGATGTAACGCTCTCACTATAGACTATGCTTGTTTATGAACGCTGTGCTTAGCGATCGAACTAAACTAGGAAGATAACCGATTAAGTATGATTGTCGTCGGAGGTCGTTGCGGTTGCCAACTGCGAGAAGTCAAGGCGTCGAACAGCATCAAGGCCATGCGCTTCGCAATAGCCATCCATCGCGCCAAGTATCGTTTCTGTAGCTACCAGCATTTCAGGATAGTCTAAATGCCCAGACAGATCGATCCATTCAATCTGGAATAGAGGCGCTTGACCTAGCTGTTTGGATTGATCAGACGCGTCCTCATGCTCCTCACGAACCGTACAAGTGAATCCAAGAGAATTGAGCCCACCAAGAACTCGCTTAAGCTTTACGACTTGGAAACCAGTCACCCGGCGTAGTAGGTCGACATAGATATGGACATTGTCCGGCAACTCTGCCGAACAACCATGTATGAAAGCCTGTGTAACAACTTCACGCTCGATCTCAGTCATACGGCGCAGAACACTGAACCAGTGATGGGCTTGTTGCAACGCTACATGCTGGGCTTCAGTATCGTCCTCTATACCAAGTCTTTCGTAAAGAAGATCAGGGACAGGTGGGAAGAACATTTCCTTCTCTCGTGGTCCGAGTTTCTGTTCGATTAGATCTGCAAGTTCTGCGGGTGCAATCTCCTGTAGATCAACATAGCCGACGGTGTCAGGCACACCAGGAATGGGCGTGTTATCAAAGCGGGCTGGAAGGAGATAATCTCTTTGCTCTCGAATAGCTCGCGCTTGTGCGCTTCGCCGCTCGTGGTTAGTCCAAACTTTCTTTGCGTACTCAGCGGAGGCAAAGAGGACGCAATGCCTGGCAAGATTTTGATAAATATCATCTAAATAAGCGTACAGGTCCTTACCCCATAACTGTACTTTCTCACGTTCGTCGTAAAAGACGCGAATACCCCTATTAGCCAACAAATCGGCAACTTCTCGTACGTATGCACGCTGCTCTCCAGCGAAAGACAGACAAACATCATAATCGAAATGAAAGCCGTCACGGTCGGTTTGTGCCATCGCGGTCATGCTCGCAAATTGGAGAACATAGTTGATAGATTATACCGCTATGGTGCGCGTACTGTTCGTCTGCATGGGAAACATCTGCCGGTCTCCGATCGCCCAGGGCGTCTTCGAGGAACGCGTGCGGCGCGAGGTTTATCAGCAAGGCTTTTTTAAAATTGACGACCTTCACATTCGCGGCGCGTTCATTCGACTTTGTTACGTTCCTTATTGGGTGAGTCTCTACGAAAGAAACAACCAGGCAAATGCCGAGGTGCTGGATGCTGTGCGCGGACGGTTTGAAGGCGGCAAGGTACGTGACATCGTGATGGACTGGTTTACCGAGGAAGCTGCAAGGAGAAGAGCCGCCTCAGCCAAAGACCGCTAACGCAGGAGCTTCGCCTGGTAATTTTTCACTACTTTTCCACCACTGATAGAAGACGCATCCTTTTGTGCCAAGGGAACTTCAACCAATCTGTTTCAAAGTCATTATAATTTTATGATTGCAATAAGCTTTGATGTTTTGTAGCATACGCGTGCTTTGATGCTTGTCGGTAGAGTTATTTCTATAGTCGAGCGAGATTAACGGGTAGGAAATCTCACAAATATCAATCTCCCAGTTTCCCGCCCAAATGAAAACTATCCTAAACCCGATCCCCTTGCAGAGTTGTTCCTCATGATACTTAACAACTTGCACCAAATGCCCTGGAAAGAAAAAGAAGTAGATGCGTACCCTCACATTACGACTGGTTCTTTGCTTTCTCTTTGCGACGCAAGCTGTGGCTACTCCGTTGAGTTACGGGCAGATAGCACAACGAGTCGGGCAGAGTCAGCAACCAACC
>CALMWA010000176.1 GCA_937873125.1 uncultured Actinomycetes bacterium
TATGCCTGGTTTACGAGATCGGAGAGGCGGCGCTCTAGCCTCGCGGCCTCGGCGCGGCCCTCGCGCACGGGCGCGGACTGCTGGGCGTGGCCGATTCGCAGGTCCTTGAGCGTGGCGGGAGTGAGGCGGCCCACGCTCTTCGGGCGGCGCTTGCGGACTTCCTCGACGAAGGCGTCGCCGGTGAGCGCAGCGTAGTCTTCGAGCTTCTGGCCCGGCTTCTCGATGCCGAACTCGACGCGCAGCCAGTCCAGAAAGTCGCGCCGCGCCTCCTGCTCGGATGCGGTCAGCGAGATCAAAACCCCCACCGCATCCTCCGCCGCCTCCCGCGCCTCGTCCGTGGGCGGGGCGATGGGTATGCGTTGCACGAACTCGTTGAAGAAGCGAAGCGCCTCGTCCTTTCCGTGAGCGGCGTTGCGCCAGCAGAAGGACCACATCAGGGGCGAGTTCAGTACGGTGATCAGCCACCTGGAATTGGTCGGAAGAAAGTAGACTGTATTGTTGGAGACCCGCCCTTGTATATCGAGACAGAAGCTGCTCCGCCAGGTGATATCTGGATAAAGGATCTTTGGCTGCTCGAACATTCGCCAGTATTCGACAGAATCCTGAATCTCGTACCATTTGTACGGTCCAGGCTTCCGGCCCGACCATGTGCCGCCGCTCCAGTCTTTCGGCTTTGGTTCGAGGCGGGCGCGGAATTGTTCGAGGTGGCGTTTGACGGCGGGGTAGGCGTCTATGTCTATGCCGCGCCGGGTGAAGATCATCCACAGCCCCTGCCATTCGGGGGACCAGCGTTTTATGTCCTGGCCGCGCAGGTAGGGCTTTATGATCTCCTCCGAGCGCGGGTCCTCGCGCACGAGCCGTTCCTTCGTCGCGGTGTCGATCAGGAACGCCTCGTTCAGGCCGGTCTTGATGCCGTAGAGCGGCTTCACCCCGGCGAACTCGGCGAGCGGGATTCCGGTCGCCCGGATCTTCTCCATCAGGTCGTCAACGTCGGAGGTCTCCAGGCTCCAGGCGCTCTTGCCGAAGCGTTTTCTCGGTACTACATGCGCGTGATCCCGGACGTAGGAGGCTATGTCCGTCCCGATCTTGAGCGCCTCGCGGGGGAACTCGACCACCCGAACATCTTGCCGTGATCCAGCGTCCCGTTCGGGCTTGCGAAGGACGACGATGCAGGGGAACACGTCGGCCTCCTCGAAGATGGGGGCGTGTCCGAAGTCCACGATCTCCTCCAGCGCCCCCTCGTCCGCGAAGTACCCCCGCAGCGGCTCGCCGTAGCCCGCCCGCAGCCACTTGTTGGTCACGATGTAGGACATCCGCCCGCCGCGCCGCAGATGCCGCAGGCCCTGCTGGTAGAAGTACACGTACAGGTCCGCGACGCCGTGGTAGGTCTCCGGGTACGCCTCCTTGAAGTACGGCTTCACGTTGCCGAGAGCCTCCTGGCGCACGTAGGGCGGGTTGCCGACGACAGCGTCGAAGCCCGCGTCCTCCCCGAGCGGACGCCCCTGCCGGTCGAAGAAGACCTCCGGGAACTCCAACTCCCAGTGGAAGAAGCGGCGCCCGGCGGCCTGGGCCTCCGCCTCGTCCAGCCACCGCTGGAACTGGGGCAGGGTGGCGATGTTCGTTTTCGTGGCGTAGTCGGCGAGGGGCTTCCAGAGCGAGCGGTCCACCTCCACCCCGAAGAAGGTCGCGGTCGCCAGGTCGGCGAGGCGGGCGTAGCGGCGGGTCAGGTCTTCGCGCAGCCGGGCGTAGAGCCGTTCCTGCTCCTTCACCTCCTCCACCGTGTCGGCGGGGCTCTCCTCTATGAGCCAGATGTTGCCGACCGCGGTGCTCATGCTCTGCCGGAAAGCGTCGTCTTCGAGCATCGAGAGCTGGGCGCCACCGTCGTCTTTCGCCTTCTTCTTGAGCTTCTTCGCGGAGGCGCCGCCGGGCTGGAGGTCGGAGATGCGCGCCCCGACGAGCGAGTTGCCGGTACGCAGGTGATGGTCCAGGAACGAGAGCGGGCGGTCCTTCGCCACGGTGGCGAGCCACAGCGAGAGCTTGGCGAGGTCCACGGCGAGCGGGTTGAGGTCCACGCCGTACACGCAGCTCTGCGCCACGCGCCGCTTCCAGTACGCAAGCTCCGAGGCCGCGTCCAGTTCTTCTCCCTGCGGCGCGACGCCCAGCTCCACCAGGAAGCGGGCGATGTATTCCGTGACTTCGACCAGGAAGTGTCCGCTGCCCATCGAGGGGTCGAGGACGTTCACGGCGAGGACCGCCGCGACGCGCTCCTCGTCCGACGCCGCGCCTTCGACGGCCTCGCAAAGAACGAGTGCGACGGTCGCCTCGACGATGTACTTCACGACGTAGTCCGGGGTGTAGTAGCTGCCGGTCGCCTTGCGCTCGCCCCGGTCGTTGAGGAGCGCGACCGTCCAGCCCGGCTCGTCCGTTGACGCTTCGAGGTGGTATTCGAGGAGGCCCTCGTAGATCGTGCCGAGGTGCCGCTCGGCGAGGTCGCGGTAGTCCACGAACTGCCCGTCCACGCGGGAGAGCCGGTCAACCGCCTCCCGCAGGTGTCCGTCCCCTACGCTGTGGCGCTCCAGGAACGGGTGGCGCACTGGGTCGAAGAGGCCGCCGTTGAAGGTGGCGACGTTCAACGGCGGGCTGCCGGCATCAATGATCCCGAACAGCTCCTTCAGGCGTGGCCAGAGCGTGACGCTGGTGGGGAGGAGGGTGCGGCCTCCGGTGAGTCCCCCGGCCACGTCGTGCTTTATGGCGTGCAGGCTGTAGTAGTCGCGGTAATCCTGGCTCTCGCGCACGGGGAGCAAGTCCCGCGACTCCGCGTAGAGCACGAAGAGCAGCCGGTACAGCACGATCAGGGAACTGTCGTAGACCTCGCGCAGCGAAGCCTCGTCCGGCTCCAGCCCGTTCCCCGGATAGTCCAGAAACCCCTGCGCCAGATGCCGCAGAGCCTCGTAGACCTGCGCCTTCAGCGAATCTCCGACGCTCCTCGCGTAGTCCTCGCTCTCCGCCAACAGCGCCCCGACGCCCAGAGACCTATCCTCGAAAGCCGCCCGCCGGAAGAAGGCGTGGAAGTACAGGAATGCCTCCGCGTCGTCCGCGTCTGTCAGGGCTTTCAGGTCCACCTCGTAGAAGCGGTCGAGCTTGTGGGCGGAGTCCCTGTGGTAGAGCCGCCAGAGGCGTCCGTTGGTCAGGATGCCCCACTCCGTGCCGGAGTGTTGCATGTAGAAGGAGATCTGGTAGCTCGGGTTCTTATTTGAAAAGGCATCCTTGCTCTTGCTCCCCAGCGAGAGGTCCAGCGACCGATCCCAATACTTCGCGTCCCCGACGGCGAAGGCCCGTCCGCGCAGCAGGTCGTCGTCGAGCGTCCTGTTCTTGTTGGCGGCGAGCGAGGCCGCGTCGCGGTACAGGACGTAGTCGGGACGCTTCGTGCCTTCGGGGGTTGCGAGCGCCGGCTGTACCTCGAAGGTCCCCTCGTGGCCGAGGAGCCGCAGCACCGGCCGGACTAGCTCCTCCTCCACCTGCGCCTCGTTCGTGCTCGGCGTGTAGGCCGCCAGGATGCGGGCCACTTCCTTCATCGTGACGCTCGCCTCGTCCGCCAGCGCTCGCCAGTCCGGTCTCGCGGGCAGCGTAACGTTCAGGTAGTGGTCGGAGAACAGGCCGTGGTTGCGGTGTGGTTGCTCTCTTGGCTGCGTTTGCTGGCGCATCATACAAGTATAGTAGGGTCGTCCGTCCGGTCCCACGCCGGATGCCGCTAACAACATGCAAGGAGCTTCTGGTGGATCTATTAGTGAGGTCAAGACGAAGCCGCACCCAAGATACTCGTCCGGCCGCGCCTCGGGCGGGCAATTGCTAAGATTATTTTCTTGATCCACGATAGAGGAGGCTACACCTTGAATCGTACCGAGCCGCCGTTCCGCGCGGACCACGTCGGAAGCCTGCTGCGCCCGCCGGAGCTGCTCAAGGCCCGCGAGGACTTCGCGGCGGACCGCATATCGTCCGAAGAGTTACGTAGCATTGAGGACGAGGAGATCCGGGACGTGGTCAAGATGCAGGAGGAGATAGGTTTGCAGTCCGCGACGGACGGAGAGTTCCGCCGCGCCTCCTGGCACATGGACTTTATCTACCAGCTTGACGGCATCTCCAAGGCGCCCGGAGACCTCAAAGTACAGTTCCACAACGAACAGGGCGACATCGAGTTCACCCCGGCGGCGCTGCACATCGGCGGCAGGCTGGGCGTATCCGAGACCATCTTCGGCGAGGATTTCGAGTACCTGAAGTCGCTGACGGCCACGGCGACGCCCAAGCTGACGATCCCCTCGCCGAGCATGGTCCACTACCGCGGAGGCCGCGCCTCCATCGACGAAAGCGTCTACCCCGATCTGGACGAGTTCTGGACGGACCTGACGGCGGCCTACGCCGAGGAAGTGCGGCGCCTCGGGGAGCTTGGCTGCACCTACCTCCAGTTCGACGACACCAGCCTCGCCTACCTCAACGACCCGCGTCAGCGCGAGTACATAGCGTCTCTGGGCGGGGACGCCGAGCACCAGCACGAGACTTACATACGCAACATCAACCGGGCGCTTGCCGGCAAACCGGAGGGCATGACCATCACCACTCACATGTGCCGGGGCAACTTCCGTTCCTCATGGGCGGCCGAAGGCGGCTACGATTTCGTCGCCGAGGCGCTGTTCAACGAGTTGGACGTAGACGGTTTCTTCCTGGAGTACGACGACGCGCGTTCTGGAGGATTCGAGCCACTGCGCTTCGTTCCAGCGGGAAAGATGGTCGTGCTTGGCCTGGTCACCACCAAGCGGGGAGAACTGGAGGTCAAGGACGAGATCAAGCGCCGCATCGAGGCGGCCAGCCGTTTCGTGCCGATAGACCAGCTTTGCCTCTCTCCCCAGTGCGGCTTCTCCTCCACGTTCGAGGGCAATGACCTCACCTACGAGCAGCAGGTCGACAAGCTCCGTATCATCGTCGAGATCGCACGGGAAGTGTGGGGTTAATGCCGTCCCTCCACGTCTTTTCGCCGCCAGAGGATCGGCGCCGGAAAATCGCGCGAGACAAATAGCCGGTTCCGCGCGGACCACACCGAAGACGATTGTCATCCCGAATGCCGGATCGGTAGAACCACCCGGTAGGTTGGCCCACGTCTCCGGCCACTGAGTTACAATTGTTGCTAAGGGAGACGACAAGGTGCGGGAAGGGGAAGCATGAGCCTGGATGCGAGAGGAGTTCCCGGATGATACGGAGGTTGGATCGCAGGGATTTCCTGCGCCTTGGTGGGACCGGGCTTGCCGGGATGGCTTTGTTGGGCAGCGGAGCGCTGGCCGGGTGCGGTGGCGGAGGAGAAGGAGGCAGCGGTGGGACAGTTACCTATGCCGAAGGGCCGGACGACACCGGCACGCTCAAGAAGCTGCTCGATGGATTCGACAAGAAGTACGAGGGAAAGTACAAGGTCAAGTACCGGGAGATGCCCGCTGACACCCAGGGCTTCTTCGACAAGCTTCGCACGGAATTGCAGACCGGGAACAGCGACATAGACGTGATCGCCGGGGATGTCATCTGGCCGGCCCAGCTCGCCTCCAACGGCTGGCTCCTCGACCTCTCGGAGCGCTTCACGAAAGACCTCCAGAGCAAGTTCATAAAAGGCAACGTCGAGTCCAATGTATACCAGGGCAAGATCTACGGCGTCCCGTTCGTGACTGGTGCCGGCCTGCTCTACTACCGCAAGGATCTACTCGAAAAGAGCGACTTCTCCAAGGCGCCAAAGACTTGGGACGAGCTCAAGCAGATGGCGAACAAGGCGCAGGAAGACTCTGGAACCAAGTTCGGGTTCGTCTTCCAGGGGGGCGAGTACGAAGGCGGGGTCGTCAACGGCCTGGAGTACATCTGGTCCTACGGCGGAGACGTGTTAAAGGGCGACAAAGTCGTCGTTGACTCGCCCGAGGCGGCGGAGGGGCTCGCCACGTACCGGTCCATGATCTCCGACGGCGTCACCACCCAGGCCATGACCACCTACAAGGAGGAAGAGGCGCAGGCCACCTTCCTGCGCGGAGACGCCGTATTCATGCGTAACTGGTCCTACGTCTACGCGCTAACCTCCGACCCCGCCCAGTCCGAGATAAAACCCGAGCAGGTCGGCCTCTCGACCCTGCCCGTAGCTACCGAGGGCCAGGAGCCCGCCGGGGCCCTCGGCGCGACCAACCTCTACGTCAACGCCACCACAAAGAACGAGGACGCTGCCTGGGCCTTGATCCAATACATGACCGCCCCCGAGCAGCAGAAGATGCGCGCCATAGAAGGCGCCCGCCTGCCCGTCACGAAAAGGTCCTACAAAGACAAAGAGCTTCGGGAGAAAGTGCCGGTCATCGCGCTCGGCGAGAAGGCCCTCAAGACGGCTCGGCCCCGCCCCGTCTCACCATACTACTCGGATATGTCCCTCAAGATGGCCGAGCAGTTTGCTGCCGTTCTCAGGGGAGACACGCGACCGGAGCAGGCGACGAAGACCCTTCAGAGCGAGCTTGAAAGCATCATCGAGCAGGGGAAGAACGCCTGAGCTGCCAGCCTAGAACATACTCTTGCATCGGGGAGACGCGCGGTGCGGGATGAGGCAACGACTCAAGTCTTTCATCCTCGTGATTAGGCGCTGTCTAAGACAGGTCGTGGTTGCGGTGCGGCTGGCGCGTCGATGATGACAGCTTGAGCGATTGCATTGCAGAAGTATAGTAGATAGGCGTTCCTAGCCTACCACCTGGTATGCTTGGTCAGCCGAAACTCTTGAGCAGGTCTACGAACAGGTTTATCAGGCGCGCGAGCAACTCGAAGATCACCTGAAGGATCCGCAAGATTATGTTTGCGGCGTCATCGAGGGCGCCTACCCCGCCCAGCACCAGGGCCAGGATCAATATCACCGCTATTATTACCAATAATCGGCTCACTTTGGATCACCTCCTGCAAGTCCGAAGTATATGGCAGCCTGGGAAGAGCGGATACACCGACGACCGAAAGGCAGGAGCTCCGCAGGACACCCGCTGCGGTATCGACCCCGATAACTCGACCCCGATACTCTACTAGTGATGCAGTCTGTCTCGATGCCGGTAAACAGCGCGGGATACGAGCCACAACAGAAGTAGGTAAGCCGAGAAGAGCGCGGCCCCAAGAAGCAAGTTGATCAACATCACCCACCAACCCATGCCGGTATCTGCTAATTATCATTGTACACTATGGCACAAGAAAGACGGCTTCAATAGGGACCGGAGTCCAAAACGGACCCCGGCCCAAAACTTTCTCCCGGATGCTGCCCCAGACGTTACTTCCAGTAAACGTGTGGCTCGGTCGGCTGGGGGTCGTTCTGCAGCAGGAACGCCTCCAGGGCGTCGAGGTGATCCGTGTTCAGGTAATCGACCTGGGCGGCGAGCAGCTCCTGCCACACGGCTTCGCGCGCTGGTGCGAGATCCGGGGTCGCATAGAATCTCACGCGCTGCCCGTTGGAATGCGCGGTCGCGACTATGTTACGCAGCTTCTCGCGCTCCGCAGGGAGCATGGGACCAACCCCTTGCCAGGTGAAATGCCTCGTCCAGTTGTCGCTGATGAGGGGTACGAAGGTCTGGTCGGTGGCAATCCCGAGGTCGCTCAGACGACCGTCATAGGCCGCGTAGCGGACGCGCTGCTCCTGCATGAGCTCGCGGGGCCGGTTGCCGGAGACGATGGCGGTAACGGGGCGGTCCTTTACACCACCAGGGCCGAACCTGGTCAACATCCCTTGGTAGTCTCTCAATTCTTTGTGCAGCGCCTGGTAAGTCGGGACGGCGTCGGACTTGATGTCTATAAGCAGCGTGAAGTAGTCGGGGTCTTCTTCGTAGACCGACCCGCCATTCTCCTTTATGATCCGGCGCATCGGCTCCAGGTAGAGCGATTCCAGGGTCCGCCCTGGCTGCACCTTGTCCCGGTCATGAGCGACGAGTAGCTCTCCGTCCACCAGCCACACGTCAGCCTCGACGCTCTTGAAACCGTGGTCGAGCGCGTCGAAGAGGGGACGTTCGTGCTCGTAGTCGTTGTGAGCGTGCGCCCGTTCGAGCCCTATAGTGTTTGTTCGGCTGATCGGTCGTTGGCTGGCGGGCCTCCGCGGTAGAGGTCGCCGGGGATGAAGTAAGCAATACGACGCAAGCCGCGGTCAAGACCAGGGCTAAAACCCCCCAGGACCTTGTCCGATCGAATATTCTCATTGTCCTCCCTTGCTAGATGTAAATCGAGTACGACGCATACGCGCCTCCGATGGTAAACGGCATCTGGTGCGCCGATGTTACGAAAGCGAAAACTCCAGGTTAATACTGCGCTAAACGCGATGACCGGATAGTCTGGATCTACAAGATTTCGAGGTTCACGCACGTAGACCGGGCGCGAAAACGCGGCCCACCGGGGTAAACTGAGCTCCGAAAGCAGGATCTTGGACCTGAAAGGGACATTTGCATGAAAGTACTCGTTGCGGGAGCGCACGGTCAGGTGGCGCGCTATCTGGTCCGAATGCTGGTGGAGAACGGTCACGAGGTCCGCGGCCTCGTACGCAAGGAGGAGCAGCTATCCGACGTGGAGGCGGACGGCGCGGAGCCCGTTCTCTGCGACCTCGAAGCGGAAGAAGTGG
>CALMWA010000177.1 GCA_937873125.1 uncultured Actinomycetes bacterium
ATTCGAGTAATCCCGCACCCCCACCAGCGTCAGAACGTAGCGGATGAAGGTGGCTATCGCTCCGAACCCGACTATCGCCGCGCCGATAGCTTCGACGACGAGCCGCAGGTAGTCAACCGCCGAGATCAAATACTCTTCCACACCCCATAGACTAACCGCCGGACGGACGCCGCGCCGCCCGAACCTGATTGCAAGCTCCACAACCATGTTCCGGGACGGATGCGAACCGTATAGAATGCGCTTTATAGATGGGTTGGGACCTGGAGGAGGACGGATGTGCGGGTAGCTCTGTTTATAACCTGTTTCAACGACACGCTCTTCCCGGAGACAGGCCGGGCGACGGTCAGAATCCTCGAACGCCTCGGCCACGAGGTCGAGTTCCCGCTGGAGCAGACCTGCTGCGGCCAAATGCACTTCAACACCGGCTACCAGCGAGAGGCCATCCCGCTGGTGAGGCGCTTCGTCGAAATTTTCTCCCCCTACGACGCCGTCGTCGCCCCCTCCGGATCCTGCGTCGGCATGGTCCGCGAGCTCTACCCGCTGGCCGCCGAACTCGCGGGCGACGCGAGGCTCGCCGCCGATATCGAGGCGCTCGCCCCGAAGGTCTTCGAGCTCTCCGAGTTCCTGGTGAAGAAACTCGGCGTCACGGACGTGGGCGCGTACTACCCGCACCGCGTAACCTACCACGCGACCTGCCACTCGCTGCGGATGCTAGAGGTCGGGGAGGCCCCGCTGGAGCTTTTGAAGAACGTGCGCGGGATAGACCTCGTGGAGCTGCCGGAGGCGCGGGAATGTTGCGGGTTCGGGGGTACTTTCGCCGTCAAGAACGCGGACACCTCGATGGCGATGCTGGGAGATAAGATCCGTCACGTCCTCGATACCCGCGCGGAGATCTGCACCGCCGGAGACAACTCGTGCCTGCTGCACATCGGCGGCGGCCTCCATCGCCAGCGCGCCGGAGTAGAGACCGTACACCTCGCCCAGATACTCGCGACCACGGAGGAGGATACGAACCCGTGAAGGTAAAGACCCCCGACGCCTTCTCCAAAGGCAAGACCCCGCGCTTCGAGGAGTCGGCGAAGACCGCCCTCGCCGACACCCAGCTCCGGCGCAACCTCGGCAAGGCCACGAAGACCATCCGCGAGAAGCGCAAGGTCGTAGTCGAGGAGATGCCCGACTGGGAGGCGCTGCGCGAGGCCGGACGCTCGCTCAAGGAGCGCACACTGCGTCACCTCGACGAGTACCTGGAGCAACTCGAAGAGTCCGTAACGCGGGCTGGAGGCCATGTCCACTGGGCGCGCGACGCGGACGAGGCAAACAGGATCATCACGAGCATAGTAAAGAGTCACGAGGCGGAGGAGATCGTCAAGGTCAAGTCCATCGCCACCGACGAGACCAAGCTGAACGAACACCTGGAGCGCGAGGGCATACACGCTTTCGAGACGGACCTGGCGGAGCTTATTATCCAGCTCGCCGGCGAGACCTCCTCGCACATCCTGGTCCCGGCGATCCACAAGAACCGGGCGGAGATCCGGGAGCTGTTCGTGCGCGAACTCGGCGCGGAAGGCCTCTCCGACAACCCGCCGGACCTGGCAAACGCCGCCCGCCTCTACCTACGCAAGAAGTTCCTCTCCGCGAAGGTCGGCGTCTCCGGGGCGAACTTCGCCGCCGCCGACACCGGCACCGTCTGCGTCGTCGAGTCCGAGGGGAACGGCCGGATGTGTACCACGCTCCCGCCCGTGCTCGTTACGCTAATGGGGATAGAGAAGGTGATCCCGTCGTGGCGGGACTTCGAGGTCTTTATGCAGCTCCTCCCGCGCTCCTCGACCGCCGAGCGGATGAACCCGTACACGTCGTTCTGGACCGGCGTCTCGGAGAGCGGCGACGGACCGCGAGAGTTCCACCTCGTCCTGATGGACAATGGCCGGACGGACGTGCTGGCGGACGAGATCGGGCGGCAGACCCTCAACTGCATCCGGTGCTCGGCCTGCCTGAACGTCTGTCCCGTCTACGAGAGAGTCGGAGGACACGCCTACAACTCTGTCTATCCCGGTCCAATAGGAGCCATCCTGACACCGCAGCTCGTTGGTATAGGCAAACCGGGTCCCGACTCTCTGCCGTATGCTTCGTCGCTGTGCGGGGCGTGTTACGAGGTATGCCCGGTCAAGATCAACATTCCGCAAGTCCTCATCCACCTGCGCGGCAAAGTCGTCCGCAAGAAGCAGGACACCGGCGGCCTGAAATCGAAACTCGACCCGGAGAACGTGGCGATGCAGGCGGTGGCGAAGGTCTTCTCCGACCCGGAGCGTTTCGAGCAGGCTCAGAAGCTCGCCCGCATCGGCCAGTGGCCGCTGGCACGCAACGGCTCGATCCACCGCCTCCCAGGACGTCTCGCCGGGTGGACCGAGACCCGCGACCTCCGGGCCGTCCCGGAGCAGAGTTTCCGCGAATGGTGGAAGACGAACCGGGGGACGAACTGATGGCAGGAGCGAGCGGCAAGGAGACGATCCTCTGGCGAATCCGGCACGGTACACGCGACGTGCCGGAGAACGAGCGTCCCGAGGATGTGCCTATCGAACGCGGCTACCGCACGGCAGGCGACGCCGGACGGGATGAGATAGTCGAGCAGTTCGCCGAGCGGGCCGCCGAGTACAAGGCGGCTGTCCGGCGCGTAAGCGAATCCGAGTTACCCGGCGCGATCTCCGAAGCCTTGAAGCGGCGCGGCGTGGAGAAGCTCGTGATCCCGCCGAACCTGCCGGAGGAGTGGATACCGGAGGATGTCGAGACCCTGCGCGACGCGGCACGACCCCGGCTCACGAACGAGGAGCTGGACGCGAGCGACGGCGTGCTCACCGGCTGCGCGCTCGCCATCGCCCAGACCGGCACCATCGTCCTGGACGCGGGTCCGGCGCAGGGCCGGCGAGCCCTCACGCTCTTGCCGGACTACCATCTGTGCGTGGTGCGAGAGGAACAGATAACGGGCCTCGTCCCAGAAGCCTTCGCCAGGCTAGAAGAAACAGTCAGGGACGAGCGCCGGGCCATCACCTTCATCTCCGGCCCGTCGGCCACTTCGGACATCGAGCTAAACCGGGTCGAGGGCGTACACGGCCCACGCACTTTGGAGGTCTTGATAGCCGGCTGACGCGTGGCGCCCTACACCTCGCGCCGGTTCGAGATCTCCGCAATGGTTTACCTCGCCGCGTCACCCTAGAACGGGTGATCCGTGCTCATTTTCGTCAGTGTAAACAAGTAGAAGGGGGCGTCGTGTACGGTGCCCCCTTCTACTTGCAATAGGTTTCTACAGCTGGCCCTTGTTCGTCAACTTCTCGACCTGACCGTCGGACCGGCACTGCGTCGTGCCGTTTATAGTGACGAGCTGGAAGTTCTCGGGGTCGTTCTGGCACTTAGCCAGGGGCGTCGCGTTCGCCGTTCCGGCGAAGCCCATCAGTAAAGATGCCGCCAGGAAGAAGGCCGCCAGCATCTTCATCCAGGCCTCTTTCTAGGCACAGGACCTTTCCAGTCGGCATAGCGCGCATGGATCTGCTTCCCGAAGCATGTTTGTACTGTGCCTGGTAAATTCCGGCGGCATACCGGATAAATAACATCAGAGCCAAAACCCATGCTAATAGGCGAATTGCGAATCTATCACCGACTGAATAACAGGTAGTTAATCGTTTCGGAGAGCTATCAATCGTGAAAATTTGGCAGCCTACCGGAACGAGCTCTCACTCGGTGGATGTATCCTCGTCCTCAAGCCCGTAGGTGTGGGTGGCGGCAATATTCTCGAGTGTCTGATCGTTAATCGGTACGGCAGGATGTTCCCAGGCGAAGTGTCTCCGAACCATTCCAAGCAAGGCGGCATTGTCTGCGGCTTCCAGGCGATAATCGCAACGACAAAGCAATCCAGGCATTCACTTTCCTTTCCACTTTCCCCATCTACAATGCCGCGTGAGAAGCGTCACCCTGATCGCCTGCTCCTGGCAGATAACAAATTAGAGTCTCCGAGGTCGAGAGCCCATAGGAAATTTGTCCCAAGACCGCCGGAGAGCACCTCATCTGTGCGAGCATGGTTTGGCTGCTAATACAGATCCCAAGCGACACTGTTGCTTGAAGATAGCGAGTTATGGGATGTCTAGTCTCTCCGTCTACGGCGAATGCCTTGTCGTGACGAAGTCCAAAAGACCTAACCATTGCCTGCGAGCGGACCACCGCTGCCTTCCGCCTGAACAGTTGAGATACCGGCGCCATGGCGTGACAGGCCAAGTATTCGGCGATCCGTAGACAGTGGCGATTCTGGACGCCGACAATGCGGCCGTCGGCAGCCACTCCTCACGAAGACACAACTTCCCCACCTCCGGGCCGTGTACTAAGTCTAGCTGATGGATAAATCGAAGATTAGAGTACGGTTCGCCCCGCGCTCGACAGGTTTCCTGCACATTGGCGGTGTTAGAACGGCACTCGTCAACTGGCTCTTCGCCCGAAAGAACGGCCGGTCGGAGCAGTATCGGACTTCAGCGGCGACGTCTCCCGCCGTTGTTCAGGAGAGTGAGAAGGACGTGCGGACCACGTCCACAATCCCGGTCAGCATCGTCTCCACGGCGAGCGCCGCGAGTATCAACCCCAGGATGCGGCTAGCCACGCTGATACCGGTCCTCCCCAGGACGCGCAGCAACGTCCCGGACGCGAGGAGTACGAAGCAGGTTAGAGCCATAAGTACGAGCAGCACGAGCGTCGTCGCGACCTGGTCCGGGATGCTGTTCTTGCTGTTGTTCGTCAGCAACACGACGACCATGATGCCTCCGGGACCGGCGATTAGCGGCGTGGCAAGAGGAAATACCGCGAGGTCTTTGGATTCGCCGAAGCCCGATAGCGCTCCCTTATCCTCTCCGTCAGACTCGTCCACGCTCTCGAAGATCATTCGCATGGAGATGACAAGCAAGACCAGGCTGCCCGCGATGCTGAACGCCGGTATGCCGATGCCCAAAGCCTGAAGCGTAATCTGCCCGAGGACGATGAAGGCGACGAGGATCAGGGTGGCGATCACGACGCACCGGACAGCCAGTTTCCGCCGCTCTTCGACCGGTACGCGCCGGGTGAAATAGAGGTACTGCGGAACGATACCGACCGGGTTAAAGATGGCGAATAGGTGGACGAAGTCGTAGAAAACGTGGTCGTACATCCCGATGCCGTCCCGACCTCTCTTCTCGAACTGGAGCCCGCCCCTCGGCGGACAATACCCTGGCGCGCCACATTCTTCCAGAAGCGGCCCCACCCCGCAACTCTTTGGCTCCGGCGCTAGTAATCCTCGATCTTGAGCTTCGTATCGGCGAGGCGCCACGCACCGTCAAACTCCTCGCGAGCTTCCCTTGCGCCAGTCCGATCTCCGCTCTCTTCGAGGCTCCTGGCGAGCCCGAACCATGAGCGCCCATTGCCGGGGTTGAGCTCCAGGTCTTCCCGGAAAACGGAGGCGGCCTCTTCCGGCCGGCCGGCGTCCATCAAGGCGGCGCCCAGGTTCTCGCGGAACGAATAGGGAGCTATCGGGTAGCCGATATCGTATTTCAGGTGGTCCTGCTTGCCGACCGCCTCGCGCAGGAGCTTGATGCCCGCGTCGTGCTCTCCTCTTGCGCGTGCGATGCGCGCGTCCGCGACTAGTTGGACGACCTCCAGCATCTCATCCAGGGAGTTGGATCCCAGCGTGTCGTCCGTCGGGGTCCGCCCGCGCAGTTTCTCCAGGGCTTCGCTCTCTCGCGCCGCCCGGTCAGGTCGATCGGTAGAGGCGTAGACCATAGCGCGGCCAAAGTGGTAGAAACCAATGGACGCCGGATAATCCGGACCCGTATCCGGCTCGGGCCGTTTGAGCAGGTCCTTCCAGCGCCCGAAGTGGACGCGGGTAAGTATCGGCACGGCAGAATTGTCCTCCAGCCAGGGAGCTTGCCGCAGGAACGGCCGCACCCACTCGATGAGATCATCGGCCTCTCTCAGAGCCGCCGCACTGCGCCCCGCGCGGTCCAGAGTCTCTACGACGAAGCGGCGTTCGTGCGAGTCCTCGACCACGTAGAAGAAGTCGTCTTCCCTGACGCGCGCATGATACTCGTCGAGCACCGGGAACACGTCTTCGTTGATGTTCACGATCGCCGCGTAGTCGCCGCTGTGGACGTAGATATGAGAGGCCATGTGGACGAGGTGCGGCGAGTTGGGAGCCAGCCGTTTGAGGCGCTCCGCGCTCTCCAGCGCGACCTCCGGGTCCGGCGATTGTTCCATGACGTGGATGTAGTAGTGGATGGCGCCGGTGTGATCGGGGCTGCGATCTATCACCGACTGGAGAATCTCGATTACCTCTTTCGTATCCTCTGGCTCCTTCATCTCGGAGTGCGGGAAAGGATGGGGGAACTGCTGCCCCCAGTTCGCCCACATCAGGGCGGCCGAGTACAGGGTGGCGGCATCGAGGTCGTCAGGGTAACTGCCGGCGACCTTCCTCATCGCCCCGGCATAGTCCTCGTTCAGCTTATCGAAGTCGGGTGATTTAGCGTCGTCGTAGCGCGTAGCGAGCGCGGTGATGTAGTCCTGTTCCTTCTGGGTGGCACCATCGGCGAGCGACCGCGCTTTCTGGATGCTCTCGTAGGCCAGTTTGTTCCGGTTGGCGTCGATGCCGTAGTTGATGTCCGGTCCCAGCGCGAGCGCCATGCCCCAGTGGGCCATCGCGAGCCTGGGGTCCAGCACCGAAGCCTTGCGGAAAGACCGATAGGCGTCGGCCCCCTGAAAGCCGTAGACCTGGGCGAGCCCCTGGTCCATGTACCTCTGGGCCTCTTCGTTGTCGGTGAATACTTCGAAGCGGCGCACCCCGAGCCCGTCCCACAGTTCGGTCGGACCCCGGT
>CALMWA010000178.1 GCA_937873125.1 uncultured Actinomycetes bacterium
CACGCAGCTCTCCGGTGGCGTAGTAGTACCCGTAAACACCCAGTATCGGCGAACCGAGCTGCGGCACATCTTCGAGGACTCCGGCACCCGCCTATGCCTCACGGATGCGGAGCGGCACCCCGAGGTGGACCGGGTTCGCGGAGACCTCCCACGGCTGGAGACCGTGGTTGAAGTTGAAGAGGAGTTGGAGGATTTCCTGGGTTCCGGCGAGGAGCACGAGCTCGGGATGCCGGACGGTGAAGATCTTGCCGTTGTGGCCTACACCTCCGGGACCACGGGACGCAGCAAGGGGGCGATGCTGCTGCACCACAATCTCGCCGCCAACGCCGCCGCCGTCTGCGAGGCGTGGCGCTGGACGGAGGAGGATCACCTGCTGCTGACACTCCCGCTCTTCCACACCCACGGCCTGATGGTCGGCGCGCACGGCACGTTCTATACGGGGTCGAGTACCGAGTTGCATCGCCGCTTCGACGCCGCGAAGGTGTACGATGCGCTCCTGGCCGGGCAGGTCACTATGTTCTTCGGTGTTCCGACGATGTACACGCGCCTGCTCCGGGAGGCGGCGGAGCGTGACGAGCGCCCGGCTCCGTTGCGGCTGTATGTGTCGGGGAGTGCGCCGTTGAGTCCGCAGGCGTTCGAGGAGTTCGAGCGGCTGTTCGGGGAGCGCATACTGGAGCGGTATGGGATGACCGAGACGATCATGAACCTCACCAACCCGTTCGACGGCGAGAGGCGTCCCGGCACCGTGGGAGGCCCGTTCCCCGGCCAGGAGGCGCGAGTCGTGGACCTCGAATCGCGCGAACCGCTACCGGCGGGTGAGGACGGCGAGATCGAGGTTAGGGGGCCGCACGTCTTCGCGGGCTACCTGAACCGCCCGGACGCGACGGAGGAGAGCTTCGACGCGGACGGCTGGTTCCGCACGGGCGATCTCGGATCGGTGAGCGAGGACGGTTATTACACCATCAGCGGGCGGGCGAAGGAGTTGATCATCTCCGGCGGATACAATGTCTATCCCCGCGAGGTGGAGGAGGTCCTTGAGAGGTGTCCCGGCGTCGTGGAGTCTGCCGTGGTCGGCCTGCCGGACCCGGAGTACGGGGAGCGGGTAGTCGCCGCCGTCGTGCGCGACGACCCCTCGTTGACAGCCGAGAAGCTGACGGAGTTCTGCCGCGAAGAGCTGGCGAGCTATAAGAAACCTCGTGAGGTCGCGTTCGTGGACGAGTTGCCGCGCAACGCCCTCGGCAAGACGCTAAAACACGAAGTGCGCGAAAAGCTAATGGAACCGGAGGAGTAGATTTGGGAGCGACGGAAGCAACGCTGGGCGTGATCCGGGAGATGGCCGCCGCGATGGAGGAGCACCGCGGCTACCTGACGAAGCTGGACTCGGAGATCGGGGACGGCGACCACGGCACGAACATGCACCGGGGCTTTCAGGCCGCCCTCGAACGCCTCGACGGCGCCGAACTCAACACCCCGGCTGACGTTCTGAAAGCCGTCTCGATGGCGCTCATCAGCAAGGTCGGTGGGGCTGCGGGGCCGCTCTATGGAACGGCGTTTCTGCGCGCCTCGACGGCGCTGGCGGACAAGGAAGAGGTCTCCGGGGAGGACGTTGCGGCGGCGCTGGAGGCGGCGCTCGGCGGTATACAACAGCGTGGCAAGGCCGAGGTGGGGGATAAGACGATAGTCGACGCCCTGACGCCGGCCGTAGAGGCGGCGAAAGGGGCCGGCGGAGGCAGCGTGGCTGAGGTCTTCCGGGCGGCGGCGGCCGCGGCCGAGGAGGGCGCGGTGTCCACGGTCGAGATGACGGCGCGGCGGGGCCGTGCGAGTTACCTCGGCGCCCGCGCCGTCGGGCATCGGGACCCCGGCGCGACCTCCACGCAGCTCCTGCTGGAGGCGGCGGCCCGCTCGCTGGGGAGCGAGTAATGGTCGGGCTCGTCCTTGTCTCTCACAGCCCCAGGATCGCCGACGGCACGGCTGAACTCGTCAGCCACATGGCAGATGAGGTCCAAGTCGCCGCGGTGGGTGGCGACTCCGACGGTGGGCTCGGGACGGACCCGGAGGGGATACAGGCCGCCATCGAAGGACTCCAGGCCGAAGAGATCCTCATATTTATGGACATCGGAAGCGCGGTGCTCTCGGCCGAGACGGTGCTGGAGATGCTATCGTCGGAAGTCAGGGAGAAGGTGCGGTTGGTGGATGCGCCGTTTGTGGAGGGAGCGTTCGCGGCCGGGGTGATGGCCTCGACGGGGGCCGATGCCGGGGAGTGCGTGGAGGCGGCGATGGAGGCCCGCACGGAGTCCAAGCTGCACGACTAACTATCAGGAGGAGAGCGTATGAATCGCCAGATACCGGAAGACATTCGGGAGTATCCGTTCGACCTGATCGTGATCGGGGCCGGTATCAACGGCGCAGGTATAGCGCGCGACGCCGCCATGCGCGGTCTAAAGGTCCTCCTCCTCGACAAGGGAGACATTTCGAACGGCACGACCCAGTGGTCCACGCGCCTCATCCACGGTGGCCTGCGTTACCTGGAGCACTACGAAGTCCACCTCGTGCGCGAGTCGCTCGCCGAGCGCGAGAAGCTGCTGCACATCGCGCCGCACCTCGTCAAACCGCTCAAGTTCGTGGTCCCGATCTACGAGCGGTCCAAGCGCGGACCCGGCCTGATCCGTCTGGGCATGATGGGCTACGACGCTCTCTCCTTCGATAAGTCCGTCCCAAACCACAGGATGCTCTCCCGCGACGAGGCTCTGGAACAATACCCCGGCCTCAACCCCGATGGCCTGCGCGGCGCCGCCACCTACTACGATGGCCAGGTCGAGTACGCCGAGCGTGTCGCCGTCGAGAACGCCATAAGTGCCCGCGAGCACGGCGCGACCATCCTGACGTACGCCGAAGTGAAGCGGGTGCTCTTCGAGGACGGAAATCCCGGTGAACGTCCTCGTGTGGCCGGGGTCGAGTTCGAGGATCTGCTGGGTGGCGGTACCCACACGGCAGAGGCTCCGGTTACCGTCAACGTTGCGGGACCGTGGGTAGATGAGGTCTTGCGCGGGTCGGGCGCCTCCGGGTTCGCTGCGTCGCCGGAAGAGGGCTCGGGACAGATGATCGGTGGCACCAAGGGTTCGCATCTCGTCGTTGACCCGTTCCCCGGCGCGCCACGGGACGCGCTGTACGTCGAGGCCCGAAGGGACGGACGCCCGTACTTCATCGTGCCGTGGAACGGAAGGTATCTCATCGGTACCACGGACTTCCGCTACCGGGGAGACCTCGACTACGTGTCGGCGGATGAAGAAGAGATCCAATACCTCATAGACGAGACGAACGCCGTCGTCCCGCAGGCGAACCTGACCCGCGAGAGCGTCCTCTTCACCTACTCCGGCGTCCGGCCCCTGCCGTTCAAGCCGGAGGGTTCGGAGAGCTCCATCACCCGCAGCCATGTCGTCTACGACCACGCGACAGGTACTTCCGCGGCTGGTGGCAAGCTCACCGTCTCCGGGGCCGGGCCGGAGGCGGACGGCCTGATCTCCATCGTCGGCGGTAAGCTGACCACCTACCGCAACCTCGCCCGCCAGACGGTGGACGTGGTCCACGACAAGCTTCACCTTCACGCGCCGCCGTGCCGGACGGACAAGGTCCCGCTGCCTGGCGGTGCTGCCGAGGACTTCGCCAACTTCGCCGCCGAGTTCAAGATGACGAGCGGCCTCACCGACGTGCTCGCCGATCGTCTGCTGAAGCTCTACGGCACCCGCGCCCCGGACGTTCTGGCCGAGGCCCACGAAGATCCCTCGCTCCGGATGCCGCTCTCCGCGTCGGCCACGGTCGAGAGCAGCATTATCGGGTGCGAGGTGCTCTATGCTTTCCGACGGGAGATGGCCGAGACGCTCACTGACGCGCTGTTGCGGCGCACGATGGTCGGTCTCGGGCCGCGGGTTGGCCTCGACGTGGACGCCGCCGCGGCCGAAGTTGCCGTGAAGCATCTCGGCTGGTCTTCGGAGCGGGCGAAAGAAGAGGTAAAGAAGTACCGGAAATATGTGCAGCGCTACCGGCCGAAAGACTTTCGCAAGAGGAAAACGGTCAAAGTCTAGGGGGTGCTAGAACCCGGTGGTGACGCCTGTTTGGTGTTTGCACGTTCACGTTTATTGGCGTAACTTCAGGGTAAAGTTCACTTCGTAAGATTCTTTCGATTACACAGGAGGTCGAAGACGTGGAGACTAACCGCGGCAGTGAAGGGATACTGTCAGAGGAGATGGCTGGCAAGCGCGAGGAGATCGTCGAGCTTCTCAAGAAGGCGTACTTCATGGAGCTTGAGACCGTCATCAACTACGTCACCAACTCTACTAATCCCGATGGCGTGAGGGCGCAGGAGATCAAGGAGTCTCTGGAGGAAGACATCCAGGAGGAGTTGCAGCACGCGCAAGACTTTGCGGCGCGCATCAAGGAGCTTTACGGTACTGTGCCGGGTTCGGCGGAGTTCGTGGCCGAGCAGAGCTTCTTGCAGCCGCCGGAGGATCAGGTAGACGTCGTGCACGTGATCAAGGGCGTGATCGAGGCCGAGACCGGCGCCATCCAGCATTACACCCGCCTGATAGAGGTGACGGAAGAGGTGGACCCGGTTACTCAGGACATGGTTATCGCCATCCTGCGCGACGAGCAGGGCCACCGCAAGCTCTTCGAAGGCTTCCTGCGCGAGTACGAGGCCGAAGGGCTGGCTTAACCAGATACACCAAGAACACTCGATGGATCAAAGCCCCGGCCATCTGGCCGGGGCTCTTTTGGTTGCTACTCTGTAGGCTCTCCGGCGTTTTTCGCGTATTGAGAGTCTTTGTCTTGATCTTCTTCGGCTTTGACCGGCTCGTTGGGGACGTTCTCCGCGCCTTCGGGGGCGAGGGCGTCGGCGGAGAACTCGCTGCCGGCGTTCCACAGGAGCCAGCCGGTGAGGCCGAGGTCGTAGGTGGCCTGCATCTGGGCCTTTACCTCGGCGGGGCCGTAGTCGGGGACGCCCATGTCGAAGTCCTGCAGCCAGGGACGTAGCTCCAAATCGGGGTTCGCCTTGCGGGCTTTCTGCTGGAATTCCTCCATTGACACCTGGATCACGCCGTAGGGCTCCGCGTTGGGGTTCGGGAAACCGTAGCTGCCGGGGCCGTAGTGCGACGGATAGACCATCGGACACAGCACGTCCAGGTACGGGACCATCTTGCTCACCCGCTGCCCGATACCACCGTTGTCGTTGTGCCCGACGAGCCCGAACACGTCCGCCGCCACCTCGACGCCCGTCGGCTCCAACTTCCCATGTGCGTACTTCAGGAAGCCCGCGATGGCGTCCTCCTGGGTCGGGAAAGTCTCCTCGCCGTAGTCCAACTGGTCCATCGGGCCGTCGGATGGGAACCGAATGTAGTCGAACTGGATCTCATCGAAGCCGGCTTCCGCCGCTTCCTTCGCTATAGCTACGTTGTACTCCCAGACTTCCTTGCGGTAGGCGTTCGTCCAGGCGACATCGTTGTAGTTGACCCACGGGCCGCCGGTAACGGAATTCATCACGGCAAGTTCGGGACGTTCGCGGGCCAGGATGTCGTCCTGAAACACGGCGAGGCGGGCGATGGCGTAGATGTCGTTATCCTTTAGCCGGCGCACGACCTTTTCGAGGTCCGGGATGTAGTCGCTCGTCGCCCCGATCTCCTTCGCCAGCGGGACTTCCGAAGGGTACGTCAACTCCCCGCCCTCCTTCACGTCCACTACCATCGCGTTGACCTCGGTCTCGTTGGCGAGATCTATGTACGCATCCAGGTTCGGGCCGCCCGCCATCGCTCCCGTGAGGTAGATACCCCTGACGGCCGACGGCTTCGTACTCCACGCCTGGGGAACGTTGTCCTTGCCCCCGGTCTCCGGCGTGAGGGCTTGGGTGTAGACCTCTTCCGGCGCGCGGGCTTCCTCCGAGGATGCTTCGGAGTTACGGAACAGGAAGAAGGCCGCGAGCAGGACGAGTGCCAAAAGGGTCAGGAGGACAGCCGTGAGGACCCTGCGTTCCCGGCGGCGGCGGTTTCGGTAGCTGGAGTAGCTGCTGGCACGCACAGCGGCGCACTATATATGGTGGTCGGGGCTTGCGCCAGTTCCGCCGACGGTATGAGCGGCTGGAGGCTTTCAGGGCGCCTTCGGTGTAGTCGTTGGCGGCGTTCCAGAGGAGCCAGCCGGTCGCGCCGGAGTCGTAGGTCGCGTCTATCTGGGCCCGGATCTCCTCGGGGCCGTAGGGAGGCGAGCCGAGGCTGAAGTCCTGGAGCCACGGGCGGATCTCGATGTTCGGGTTCGCTT
>CALMWA010000179.1 GCA_937873125.1 uncultured Actinomycetes bacterium
CCGTACCCTCCGATCCATACCGCCAACATTCCGCGTCACGGACAACTCACTTCCATCCTGACCTCTAGACCCATCCTACCTATAGCTCTCAGATCATGTTCGCCTTCAAGGCCTCGGCCAGGTGGTAGACGGGATCCAGTTTCTTAGGATTCTCGAGGTCCATGTACTCGACAAACTCCTCCTCGGAGTCGTATTGCATCTTGGGATTGGACTTTTTCTCCTCACCAAGCACCGAGTGGCTGCGCCCCTTGTAGTCGTGACCCGGCCAGATCTCAAGGGTGTCCGGCAGGCTTTTCAGAGTCCCGTAGAGGGTATGGTGCTGCTGGGTCGCGTTGCCGTTTAGCAGATCGGTCCGCCCGCACGATCCGATCAAGAGAGCGTCACCCGTGAGAATCTTGCCCAGCAACAACACGCTGACCAGATCCTTGGCATGCCCCGGTGTATAGCGGAACTTTATCGTCAGGTCCCCCAGCTGCAACCTGTCCCCATCCCGCACCCGGAGGTCTACAAAGCTCGACGGGGCCTTCTCGTGCATTACCAGCTTCGCCACCGTCTTCGACTTCAATTCCCGCGCGCCGGAAATGTGATCCGCGTGAGTGTGGGTGTCAATTATGTAGGCCGGCCTCAAGCCGTGCCTGAAGACGCTGTCCAGCATCGGCTTTACCATCTCCGCCTCGGGATCCACGACCGCCGCTAGCCGTGTCCTTGGATCAGCTATCAGGTAGCCGAGACATCCCCGCGGTATCTGAATTGCTCGAATATGTACCCGTCGGACTCCTCGCTCTCCTGCTTGGAGTCCTTACGCTGCTGCTGATCCGATATCCTCACTCCACTCCCTATGTTTACATCTCTATCATCATATAGTAGAATAACGGGGTGGAGGGTACAAGGCTGGGCCTTTCGATGAGGATCGATCGGTAGTATCGCTGTACAATAATGTGGTTCGAACAAGGTACGGATTTTGGAGAGACATGAGAAAAAATCAGAAAGCGAAGTTATCGGGTGATGCACTGGACATGGTGGCGGAGCGCTTCAAGATACTCTCGGAACCGATGCGGCTCCGATTGATCTACTCCCTCATGGACGGTGAGAAGAGCGTCACGCAGCTTGTCGAGGAGACCGAGAGTCTTCAGGCCAACGTCTCAAAGCACCTGGGGATGATGCTCGACGCGGGCGTGGTGGGACGCCGAAAGGAAGGACTTCGCGCCTATTACAGGGTAACTGACGAATCTATCTACGAACTGTGCGACCTGGTCTGCGGCTCCATACAAGACCGTCTCGAGGCTGATCTCGGCCGTTTTTCTTCAGCGGTGTCCCCTAGTAGCTGAGAGGATTGTGGACGTTGGATCAGGGGGTTCTGGGATTCGCTGATCGCGCCAAGAGCGCGAAGTGGTAAGGGAACCCCGT
>CALMWA010000180.1 GCA_937873125.1 uncultured Actinomycetes bacterium
GTGAAGAGGTTCGCTCTTCCGGCGTGCGCTCGATGCCGAGCATGTGATCCAGTGAGAGACGCCCCGGACCGGCCATTAGCACGACAAGGAAGCCGGCGATAAGGGCAAGGTCTAATTCCATGCCGACTCCGGGTTGGTCGGCGGGTGCGATCAGCCCGACGTTGATCTTGACCAGCAGGATTGCCACGGTAAGGTTGACCGTGAGCAGAAGCGCGGCGAGCCGCGAGAACAAACCAAGGATTAGCAAGATTCCCCCGACGAGCTCCACGAACGTCACCACGTAACCCATAAACGTCGGTGCGGGTACGCCCATCTGCCCCAGGAAGCCGCCGAAGTTTCCCGGCCCGCCGGAGAGCTTCTGAAATCCGTGCGCCGCCATGATCACGCCGACTATCACCCTGGCTACCAGCGGCGCCAGGCCCGCCAGCCGGTTCATCGGTGAGAGTGCCAATGTCCTCATACAACCCGCCCTTTCCGCCTTAACGAGCCGTCCCGGACCGCACGGATACAGATGCCCGTCAGCGACTTGGTAATCTTTTTCCTCCCTCGTTTGCGGTCGAAGGTCTATACACATGCGGCCCGCAGGCGGTTTGGATACATCCTAAGTAAAGACGATACCCGTTAGAGGGGCTTCACGCACCGCTCGTCGTTATTGGCCGGCCGGTTGACGTGGGTGCTGACCAAGTATGCGTCCATCGCGTCCGCCGGGTAAGGCTCCAACAGGGCGAGCGCCTCGTGCGCGTCGATCTCGGGGTCGAGCCAATCGTCGTAGGCGATGGCGGGGATTATGACGGGCATGCGCTCGTGGATCTCCGCGACGAGCGAATTGGCTCTGGTGGTGATTATCGCGCACGAGAGGACGTCTTCCCCGGCGCCGCTCCAACTCTCCCAGATGCCCGCGAACACGAACGGCTCACCACCGCGCAAGGTTATGTAGTACGGCTGCTTGCCGCCGTTCAAGCGCCGCCACTCGTAGAACCCGTCGGCCGGGATCAGACACCGCCGCCGCCGGAATGCCGAACGGAAAGACGGCTTCTCGTTGACGGTCTCGGCACGGGCGTTTATCAGGCGAGCGCCGATACTATCATCCTTGGCCCACGACGGTATGAGCCCCCACCGCAACGTCTCCAGCCTCCGGCCGTTCATCACCGCCGCCACGTTCTGCGTCGGAGCGACGTTGTAGTTCGGAGACAACGTAGGCGACTGACCGGTAAGATCGAATTGCTGGACGAGCTTGTCCAACGGTGTCTTCAGCGTATAACGTCCGCACATGGTCCGAGTAACTCCTCCGGCTCGCCGGGTCAATTGCTAAGGTTATTTTACTGGAGCGTCGGCGGATTCCACCGGCTCTCTCGTTCTCGCGCCGGAAGAGTCATCACGTTATCCTGCCGGTAATGAGCGCATGGTTTCGCCGGATGTTCGGTAGGAGAGGTGATCCGCGCCTGGAGCTGGGGCAGTCTCTGGGAGCGTTCGCCCGCCCGACCGGCGACATCTCTTCCCTATTCGTCTTCTTCGAAGTAGCGAACACCGGTGAGGAGGCTGCATCTGTCGCCGCAGTTCGCGTATCCCCGAAGGGAGACCCCGGTACGGTGCTGGCTGATGCGCCAGATGGAAGCCTGGAGGGAAAACTTCATCTCCCCAACACGCTGGCGCCCGGCGAGGCGGCCAGGTTCCGGGTGCTGGCTAAGACCCTTGCAGGTAGAGCGAGAGACGCCGGACACGGAGGCCGGCCCAGGCTGGAGGTTATCGTCGAGGAGGCTGACGGAACCGTCCATCGCAAGCGTTTCCGGTTCCGGGTGGACGAGTACTTGCGGTTAAAGGACGAGTAGGGTCGCGGGGCGCCGGAGGATCGGGGTCAGAGAAGAATGGAGCGGCGTTTTCTGCAGGCCGCGAATGCGCTCTTCGGAGCCGGTGAGTTCTGTAGGAGACGCTCGGCCGCGTCAACCACGGAGAGGATGTCGTCGAGGTTCACGTCTTCTATCTCGGAGCACTCATCACCCAGGCATACTTTCGCCTGCGTCGCGGCGTAGGGCCGGAACTCAACCCAGGCTCTCGTACTGATTTCGGCGGACCGAAAGACGGTATCCGGTTCGTCACAGAACACCAGATCCGGCCGTAGCCGCGACACCTCCGATTGCAGAGTACCAGGCTCCACGACCTCCACCCGCAGGTGCGGCCTCAGCTCTTCGATAGCCAGGCCGATGACCTCTCTGTAGGAGCGGGGCTCTATCGCGATAAGGACTTTCATGCTCGTGACCCGCCTTCCCGCGTCAGGTTGGTTAGCGGGTGACACTCGCGTGGCTCGCGCTCCGCAGTTCGTTTCGTTTCTGGATCCATAACCACTAATGCAGCAACGAACCCGTTTTCGTACAACATCCGTCGAAAAACGAGAAAATTCTTTGGCAGTTCGGGTTGGGGGCTTAGACTCCGGCGGCGTTCCGGCGGCACGCCGAGGAGGTGGTCAGTCCCTGCGGCGGCGGTTTCCGAAGAGCGTCTCGCGGGTCTCGTCGTCCATGTCGCGGTTCAGTTGCTGGCGCATCTCCTCGCCAACCGCCAGGGCGCGCTGCACGGCGGGCCGGGTCTTCACGCTCTCGTACCAGCGCTTCAGGTTGGGGAAGTCATCCATGTTCTGTCCCTGGTTCTCGTGCGGAACGATCCAAGGGTAGACCGCCATGTCCGCTATCGTGTACTCGCCGCCGGCGAAGAACTCGGCCTCCGAGAGCCGGCTATCCATCACGCCGTAGAGCCGGGCGGCTTCGTTCGTGTAGCGTTCGATGGCGTAGGGGATCTCATCCGGCGCGTACTGGCGGAAGTGGTGGGCCTGTCCGAGCATCGGCCCGACACTACCCATCTGAAACATCAGCCACTGAAGCACCAGGTACTTATCGCGGGGAGCCTGGGGGAAGAAGCGGCCGGTCTTCTCGGCCAGATAGATCAGGATGGCTCCCGACTCGAAGATCGAAATAGGCTCGCCGTCCGGCCCGTCCGGATCCACGATGGCCGGCATCTTGTTGTTCGGGCTGATCCTCAAAAACTCCGGCTCGAACTGGTCTCCGGCCCCGATGTTGACTGGTACGACATTGTACGGAAGTCCGGCTTCTTCGAGGAAGATCGCCGGCTTCCACCCGTTGGGCGTCGGCCAGTAGTAAAGCTCTATAGGCTGGGTCACTATCTATGACTCCTCATGGTCCGTGACGTGTCGCGCAGTATTGTATCGGGATGGATCCGTCTCGGAACAGCAGATCGCGGACACGATGGACGTCTGTTCTACAACGCTCGGTCCTGGTTGGCGCTTGGGGAACTAAACTTCGAAAGCCCACGACCGTAGCTCGAATCCGGCATAGGAAGAGCGCGTGACCGCCTATGCTCCGGGATCGGAGGCATCAGCCACGTCGCACTGGCACGGCGCACTACTACAGCCGTGCGTAGTACTCTCCGCGCGCCTCCTTGCCCTCGAGCCGCGTAAGGTGGTCTTCCAGCCACGAGTAGCGGTGGTCTTCCCGAGAGATGCGCGAGGCGGAGTCGACCTTCTCACTGGCGCAACGTCCGGCGGCGACCGGAGGCGCGGGGTAGCTCGGTATGTTCAAGAGGGAGATCGCTTTTTGTCCCGCGGATATCATCGTGCTCATCTTTACTCCTTCATTCCCGATTCCTACAGTCCCCGGCTCGGGTGGCTGATCGGCCGGAGTGTCCGGCTCTTCTCAGCTACCATCGTAGTAAGGGACGGACAGCGCTTCGAAGAATGCCTCCGCCCTGGGATCATGACGTTGATCTCGCACCGATAGCCGCTCCCGAAGACGTATGCCCTCGTCACAGTCGGCCGGACACCGTTCCCGCACCGGGACATCCAACATCCGTCGTGTTATACGTATTCTGAACAACCGGCTGAACGTCGCTCACATGAAGTCCCCCGTTTCTATTGCGTCCATGGCTATTGCACCCGTGGCGCCGTCTCCTGCAATTTCGAGAGACCTGCTAATAGGGCTCTGGACCGAACTCTTCGTCCGGCTGGACAGTCCCCGTGTAGACTTCCTTGCACTCGTAGCGGTAGGAGTGCTCGGCGACGACCTTACGGACCTGCGTTTCGCTCATCCCGATGATGGGATGGTCTCGTCTCAGGTGGGCCAGGACTTCCTCGTAGAGGGCCTCCTCGTCGGGTGCTTCTAAATGCTGGTGGCAGCTACAGAGCATCGCTCGCATTTTGTCCTCCTGTCTCTTCTCTGCCTCGCATTAGCAAGTTCTCTTTTCTTCCACCCCCCCGGAGTGCCGCATGTTATTAGGGGTACACCCCGAGCTAAATAGGTCTTTTGCCCTATCGTTCTCATGTACGCTCGCTTGAGAGACGTTGCCTACGATTGTCCCCGACTGTCTCCGGTACAGGAACGATCTCGGCCGCGGTAGCCAGAGCGCGCCTTCCCCGGAGAAGCCCGCGTCGATACATGGTTCTGACATAGAATGTCTCTCTTCGGGTCTCCATCGTCTCGAGTACAATGTAAACGTTCCGGGTCACGGAATTCATCGGCCCGTGGGCCAAGTTTTATTCCGTCGGAGTCGGCCATCCGGACGACCTGATCAACAGATGTCCAGGCGCATTCGAGTAGCAGGTGAACTCGAAGCCTCAACGCCCACGACTTCGCGGGGGGTTACCTGCCAATGGGTTCTCGGACGGCGCAGCATGGGTAAGGGGGCCCTTCAGTGTCTACGGAATACCCTGTACCATAGCCGCGTACTCATCCCTTACGATCTCACGGGCGCCTACGTCGCCAGCGAAGCGCGTTTGACCGAAGAGTGGCTCTCATCGAAGCTAACTCGGGCGCGTCTAGCAGGGTGCGGCTTAGAGGAGTCCGTCTTTCTCGAGCCGCCCGACCAGTTCGCGGGCAAGCTTATCCATGAGGCGCAGGTCTCGCTCACGCAACCAGGGATCAGGCGCGTGGCTCACGCAGCACAACGTTCCGTAAAGACGTCCGTCCGAGAGTACGAGCGGCACCGCAGCATAGGAGCCTATGTCGGCCTCGCTGGTGACGCACAGATCCCTCGTCTCGTCTACGGTTCGAGCATCGGGCACCACGTTCGATATGCGACCGTCTATAACCCGCTTGCAATAGGTTTCGTCCAGCGGAAACTCCTCTCCTTTCCGCCAGCCGAATGACTCTCCGTCTCCTTCGAGCGCTCGGAAGATCAAGCGGTCGCCGGCGAACTCCGAGACAAACACGACATCCATCTCCAGCGCTTCTCTTAACCCCGAAAGCATCTGCTCTAGAAGCTTTGGAGTCTGGCGAGACCCAGTACCGATTGCCTCGTCTTCGCTCATCGTCTCTCCTGAGGTTAGGGACCGAAGTCCCAGCGAAGCCAGGACCCCGACCTTAACTCCTCTTGCCCACACCATCCCACCTATCACCCGGACACCTTATGCGACAGACAGGCCCTGGTATATAGGTCTTTCGACCCAAAGCCCCGCATCGCAAGACAGACAGAGGTCAGTACGGTGGTGGGATGGCGCACTGCCGTTTACCCGCCGGCACCGCAGTAGTCCAAGCGTTGGAGAAGATAACCAGTGCTCATCCGGTCAGGTTTTTGGCTAAGAGGCTGCGCGGATAGGGACGCGATGCCTCCAATTCGGAAAGCGGGCACGGAATCCTCGATCATTCGGAGAGTTACCAAGCTTCCCGAACAAGGAGCGTCTCCGTGCCCGCACTCCCACCATACATCATCGAGCCCATCTGGGAA
>CALMWA010000181.1 GCA_937873125.1 uncultured Actinomycetes bacterium
ATGACCTTGAGCAACCCCTTACCGACGGCCTTGACGTAGTTCTTCGACGCCTCCTCCGGGCTCACGCCCTCCATGAGGTCCGAGCCGGCCAGATCTTCTATCGTCTCGAAAGCCAGGTACGGCGCTATGGCGGTCGCGCCGTAGCCCACGAGCAACGCGAAGTGATGAACCTCCCGGGCCTCGCCGGTCTCCACCACCAGCGTCGTCGCCGTCCGAATACCCGCCCGAACCAGATGATGGTGTACGGCGGCCGTCGCGAGCAGGCTCGGTATGGAGGCCTGCAACGCGCTGACACCCCGGTCACTAAGCACCAGGACCGCAGATCCACCCCTCACCGCGCTCTCCGCCCGCTCGCACAGGCTGGTGAGGGCGTCCTCCATCCCCTTCTCCCCCGCCGAGACGGTGAAGAGGGTGCTCAGGGTCGTCGAAGCCGAGGATCCGGTACTGATCCGGCGTACCTTCTCAAGCTCCGCCGCCGTGAGTATCGGCTGGTCTATGAGCACCCGCCGGCAGTGTTGCGGCGTCTCCTCGAAGAGGTTCTGCTCCGGTCCGAGGCTCATGTTGAGCGACATCACCAGCTCTTCGCGCAAGGGGTCTATCGGCGGGTTCGTAACCTGCGCGAAGTGCTGCTTGAAGTACGAAAAGAGCAGTTGCGGCCTCTCGGAGAGGACCGCGAGCGGCGTGTCGGTACCCATCGAACCGTCGGGCTCCTTGCCGTTCATGCCCATCGGGGCGAGGATTATGCGCTGGTCCTCTATCGTGTACCCGAACGCCCGCTGCCGCTCGAACAGCGAGGCGGACTCCGGGTGCCGCTCCGAGTCGGCCTCGGGGAGCTCGTTCAGGTGTATCTCACCCTCCTCCAACCACTCCCGGTACGGCTGCCGTCCGAAGAGCGGCTTCTTGACTTCTTCGTCGTGCAAGAGCTCGTGGCGCTCCGTGTCCACCACGAGCATCTTCCCTGGCTGCAAGCGCCAGCGCTCGATCACGTCCTCCGCCGGTATCCGCAAAGCGCCATCCTCCGACGCCATCACGACCCGCCCGTCCTTCGTGACCGAATACCGCGCCGGACGCAGACCGTTACGGTCCAGCGTCGCCCCGACCAGGCGACCGTCGGTGAACGCCACGGCCGCCGGCCCGTCCCACGGCTCCATGAGAGCGCTGTGATACTGGTAGAAAGCGCGGCGCTCGGGGTCCATCAACTCGTCGTTCTCCCAAGCCTCCGGCATCATCATGGAGACCGCGTGCGGCAGGCTTCGTCCGGCGAGATGCAGGAGCTCCAGGCCGTTGTCGAAGGACGCCGAGTCGCTCTGGCCGGGCTGTATCACGGGGGAGAGCTTCTTCAGGTCTTCACCGAATAGGTCCGACCTCAGCCGGCTCTCCCGCGCGCGCATCCAGTTCACGTTGCCCCGGATCGTGTTGATCTCACCGTTGTGAGCGATGTAGCGGTACGGGTGCGCCAGTTCCCAACTCCCCAACGTATTGGTCGAGAACCGCTCGTGTACCAGCGCGATGGCGCTTGCGAAGTTCGCATCGTTCAGGTCCGGATAGAACCGCGGCAACTGCTGACCCTTCAACAAACCCTTGTAGATGACAGTTTTCGAAGAGAGACTAACCACGTAGCATCCATGCCCGTCCTCGACAGCCTTGTGCAGCCTCCGTCTTATGACGTAAAGCTTCCGCTCGAACGCCGTCTCATCCCCCGAGCGCCTCTGCACAAAAAATTGCCGAATGCGCGGCATAACGCTCCGCGCGTTCTTCCCGACCGCCTCCGGCACCACCGGCACGTCCCTGAAGCCCAGGAGCCTCTGTCCCTCCTCGGCGCAGATCTCCGCGAGCTGGCCCTCGCAGTCCAGCCCTTCTCCTTCGCCCATCTCGAAGAGCACCCCAACCGCATACCCTCCGGCGCCCGGAAGCTCAATCCCAAGCTCCCTGCACTCTCGGCGGAAGAAGCCGTCCGGGATCTGGGTCAGGATACCCGCTCCGTCGCCCGTCTCCGGGTCGCTACCAGTAGTCCCTCGATGCTCCAGATTGTGCAGAACCTCAAGACCCTCTTCGACCGTCTCCCGCGTGCGCCGCCCGTCGATACGCGCCACGAACCCGAGCCCGCAAGCATCGTGTTCGTGTATAGGGTCGTAAAGTCCGGTCTTGGGGGTCAACAAATCGCCTCCTATAGCACCCAGGGTACGAAAGTAGACTACTTTTTACACGAACAGCCGGCAAAGCACAAGAGGATAACAAACCCGTTGCATACTAGTGTCAGATAGAGCTTCTAGAAAACGTGTTCAGAGCGTCCCGACGCTACAGCTCGTCCAGAGCGCTTCGCAACTTCTCTTCTTCATCCAGAAGTTCGGAGAGTCTGATACGGATCTCCGCCGACTCCGCTTCTACTTCGGCGAGGCGCAGGGTGAGATCCCTCTCACGGGCAGCGGTCTCGGGGTCTCGGCGTTTTGCGCCGTAGCGGTTGCGGATGTTCTTCAGGCGCTCGGCCGCGTTCTGCCGCACGCGCTCCCGGTCCGCCTTGAAGTCCTCGCCCCGCACGTACTCCCGCACCCGCTTCACCCGCTCGTCCGAGAGCAAGTCCGAAAGTATCTCGGCGGAGGTATTCTTGAAGTCTTTTGCCATAATCTACGATCCTCCTCGAATGCTCCCTCTATTGTAACCCCCGACAAAGGGTAGAGAGCGCGAGACCATTCAACCCCTAGTGGACTCCACCACGTCCTTCACCAGAATGCGCCCGCCGGTCCCCGTGCCCTTTAAACCGTCGAGGTCTATGCCGAGCTGCTCAGCTTTCTTCCTGGCCGCCTCCGTGGCTTCGATCCCGCGCGGTTCCCCGTCGCTGCCAATGTCCGCCGGTCGGGCGCCGTCGTCGCTCATATTCGGGGCGTCGGGCGGAGGGCTCTCCCAATACTCCGGCTGGCTCTCCTCCAGGGCTTTACGAGGCGGCTCCTTCGGATCTTCCTCCGGTTCGTTCTCCGAGGGATCTACGTTTCCGATGAGATCATGGACGAGGTCTGGGTTGTTATCCAGCGTGGAGAGAACCTGGGAGAAGATCGCCCGCACGTTGCCGAGACGGGCCTTCAGTTGAGCCTCGGCTTCGATACCCTTGGCTTCCAGCTCTATGCCGTCTACCTCCGCTTCGAGGCCGACGTTGATCTTGACCATGTCCGCAAGCTCGGCCCCGAAGGAGACACGGACCCGCACCTGCTCGGCTTTGAGGTTGAGCTCCTCTATGGTGAGCGAAGGGACGTCCAGCAGGACATCGGGCTCCTCGGACGGCTCGGCTTTTTCTCCAGCCCCCCGTTCTCCACCCTCCCATAACGGACGTTCTTCATCCCGAAGTCTTCTGCTCCCTGACATACGGCTCCCGGCCTCCATGAAACGTCGAGTTCTCCGCCTCTCCTGCCCCCCGCTCTTCTGACGTAAACTCGCGCGGGCGATCTCTCGCAAGTCTACTTTATGCGGCCAGCGGGTATTTATTGCACGAAGCACGCTCCAGGAGGCCCAGGAGGTCACGATGACACAGGGGAACCAGCAGCAACAGGGACAGCAACAGCAGCAAGGTCAACAGCAGGGCCAGCAACAACAGCAGCAAAGCCCCGCGCAACAACTGGCCCAGGCCTTGAGCAGCATCAGAAAAGTGCAGAACTTGTTGGAACTCAACTACCCGCAACAGGGCGAGGCGATCAAAATGCAGCGCCAGGCGGGAGACCTGGTTTGGACCGAGATACAGAGAATGCAGCAACAGGGACAGCAACAGCAGCAAGGCTCTTAGAACCGCGCCGATCCCCACCGGCACCATTAGACCGCGACCCCTCTATCTGGGGTCGCGGGTTTTTATTCTGCACGCTATATTGCTACCGCTCCGGATCAGGCATCCTCACTCCTCGAACATCTCGTCTCCCATCTGATCCACCTTGCGCTCGGCGTGCTCGACCATGTCGCCTCCGGCACCCGTGTCTTCGGTCATCTGGTTCGCCATCTCGTCGGCTTTGCGTTCGGCGTGCAGGTGTATGTCTCCATCGGAACCCGTCTCTTCGGTCAATTCCTGGGCGAGCTCTTCCTCCGCGCGGGCGGGGTCTATGGGCATCTTTTCTTCGTCGAGGGGCATGTCTTGCATCATGTTCCCCCCGGCGTTCGCCTCCTCTTCGCTCAACGCGCTCGCGTAATCGGCCGACTCCATCGAAGGCATCGATTTCATGGATTCGCTGGACTCCATCGAAGGCATGGAAGGCATGGAGTCTTCCCGCATGCCGGGCAGGGGACGGGGATCTACGTCACCCTTCTCGATCCTCCTCTTGACCTCTTCCTTCCTCCGGTCGGCGGCCACGGCGCGGGCCTCCATCTTGTCCCGGACCTCCCTGTCAGCCATTTTCATGCGCTGGTCGATCCGGCGCTCGACTTCGCGTTGCCGGCGTTCTTGCTCTCGTATGCTCATACAGCCTCTCTTCTGATCCTCGGCATACTAACCACGATACCCATTCGATGAGAATGCGAGTCAAGATCCCGTTCGTCTATCGAGCAGTCCGGCGTCCCGAAGGGAAGTTCGTTAGTGCCTCGGGGCGGCGAGGGGCATTTCGGTGAGCACGAGCCCTCTCAGAGTCTCGCGGTTGCGCGAAGCCCAACAATCCATGGTGTCTTGCCAGGCCTGTAGAAACGGTTCCGCAGCGCGTTCCGCCTCCGTTTCGTGGCTGCTCGTGCGTTCTCTCAAAGCGTTGGCGAAGAGAAACAGCTCGGGGTCCCCCCCGGCGTCGGGGTGCAACCGCGCAAGCAGCAGCCGCCACATGCGTCGATCTTCCGACGGATCGATCTGGCCTGCACCTCCTGCTCTACTCAAGGATAACCTCCCTGTCTTTGGCACATTCTATGACGCACCGTGAAGCGCTGTAAAGCTCGTTATAAGAAAACCACAACACTTGGGCGAGGACCGGACGTGAGTCCCATATACAGGAAACGTAGAGGAGTCTCGAACCCGCGCAGATGCCCTCCACCCAGCAAAAAGGCTGACCGGAGTGCTCTCAGTTGGGCAAGTTCTTGATCTCCTTCACCCGCTCCTCGAACTCTCCGGCGGAGTTCGAGTTCCTGAGCGCCCAGGCGAGATCCTTGATGTTCTGGTCGTTGGTCTGCACGAATAGCAGAGCCTGCTTTAGAGGCATGTCCTCGAAGGCCGCCAACGCAAGCCCCGTCACGTCCATAGGCTCGGGGACCGCGGCTTTCTGACACATGGCGTACATCCGCGCCGCCTTGACGAGCTGGGTCTTTGTCTCCCGCATCCCGCCACCGTTCTCCATGCTATCAACCCCTTTCCTCATTCCACGCCGTTCAGAGTATCCTTCGGCGCTCTTCGCTGCGTGGTTTCCTCCGCGACAACCGTTCAGCGCCGGATACGGGGTCCAGGAACCAATAGAACCTTCGGCCCACCCGTATCCGACGCCTCCGACGACCGGCGGAGGCTCCGCCGACCAACCGCGTAATCTCTCCGCTGAGCGTTCTTACCGGCCTCTTTAGCCCGCAGCGCCCGCCACGTCCTTGACGGTGATGCGTCCACCGGCGCCCGAACCTTCTATCTGGGAGAGGTCCACACCTAACTCCTCGGCTTTCTGCTTGGCCGCCTCGGTGGCGTCCGGCTCTTCTCCACCCTGCTCATCGCCACCACCCTGCTGGCCACTCTTCTGAGTCTGCTGCGTGGTCTCTTCGACCTCCTCGGTGACTTCCTCGGTGCTGGGCGGTATCTCCAGGTTGAGGAGGCTACCGTCGGGACCGAGCTGTAGCTTGATGAGGCCGCCGGATTCCTCCGTTACAGTGCGTATCGTGTTCCCCTGCTCGTCCTGATATTCCTCGTAACCTTCGGCCGGTTCCAGGTCCGTGACCTTGCCGGCTATATCCTCGTCGAGCAGATTTCCGGCTTCGTCCAGGGTCGTCTCGATAATGTCTCCGGACTCGTCCACAACCCGTTGTACGGTCTGGCCCGCGTCGTTGACCGTCTCACTCAAGAGCTGACCGCCCGGCAGATTCTCTGCGACCTGTCCGGCCTGATCCACAGCCTCTCCGGCGGCATCTTGCGCACCTTCCGCGACCTGCCCGGCCTGGTCCGCGACCTGACCCACGGCTCCCTGGGCTCCTTCAGCCGCCTGACCGGCCTGCTCGGTAGCCTGCCCCGCTGCGTCTTGAGCCCCTTCTACCGCACCACCAGCCGCATCCTGCGCCTGGTCCGCGGCCCCTTCGGCGGTCTCCTGGGCCTGCTGGACCACCTGGTTCACGGTGTCCTCGACGCCCTGGGTCTCGGCCGCTTCATCGAGGGAGTTCGAGATGGCTTCGTAGGAGTCGATCAGCTCCTGGATCTGGGACCGGGCCTCTTCCTGACCCTCCGGGAGCTGCTCCAACAACTCCTCGAGCTGGGAGCGGCTGCTCTCCAACTGGCCCTTCACCTCACCGAGCGCGTTGCCGTAGAAGTCCTTCGCGCTGTTGACGGCCTGCTCCTGGATCTGCTGGGTCAGATTCTGTGCGCTTTCGGTCATGTCTGTCTCCTTCTCCGTCGGTTCGTTCGTTTCGGTTTCTCTCGGGTCGTGCTCGAGTTTCAGTCTCTTGGCGGCTCCTTCCGCGCAACTTCGCTGGCGATCCGCAGCCGGACTCCGGCATCCCGGTAAGTAACGCCTCGCTCGACGCTCTCCGGCAAGTTCTCGCGCTCCGTCCCGGACACGGACTCTCGTTCAGGGTTCCCCCAAAATTCCACCTCTGTCTCCGGCACACGCTCGAAGCGCAGCCGGTGGGTCTTCGCGCTGGCGGAGATCTCGATATCAGGGGTCGCGGATACGTTGGAGCGTTCCTTGGCCACGGATCAGGCCTTCACCACGTCTTTTACGGTGATGAGCCCGCCGGCGCCAGAACCTTTCAGGGTCGAGAGGTCTATCCCCATCTCCTCCGCCCGGCGCTGGGCGGCGTTCGTGGCTTTCGGCCCCTCGGAGCCGTTCTCGCCACCGGCGGCCGGCCCAGCCTCCTGCGCCGCCTGGTCCACCGCTCCGTCGGCCGCACCATCGGCCTGGGCGGCGGCTTCCGTGGCCTGCCCAGCCGTCTCTTCTGCCTGGTCCCCGGCCTCTTCGGCGAAGCTCGTGACGTCTTTGACCGTGACGACGCCTCCAGAGCCCGTGCCCTGTATCTCCGAGAGGTCTATCCCGAGTTCCTCCGCCTTGCGTTTGGCAGCGTCCTCGGACGCCTGAACCACGTCGCTAACGATGATGCGTCCCCCGGAGCCCGAGCCTTCCACCTTTGTAAGGTCTACCTCAAGCTCTCTGGCTTCTCGTCGGGCGGCGTCCGAGGCGTCCACCTCTCCTTGCTTAACGAGGCTGTCGGTATCGAGGTTGGCTACGTTCTTCTCCGCTTCGTCGAGGGCCTTCTCGATGGCCTGGTAATTGTCCATCAGCTCCTGAAAGAGTATCTGGAACGCCTCTTCCTGGCCGCCGGGGATTTGATCCGGCAGCTTCTCAAGAGTCGAGCGGTTGTCTTTTATCTGACCTTTTATCTCTTCGACGGAATCACCGAAGAAGTCCTGGGCTAGCTGCATAGTCTGCTGCTGGACCAACTGCTTTGACTCCTCGATACCGCGGTTCAGCTTCTCCAACGCTTCGTTTACCTGATCTTCCGCCACCGTTCCTCCTCCTCGCGATGTTCGCTGCTTTTCCGCCCCTACGCCCCACCTCTATCTAGTTCACGCGGCCCTCACCTCGACCACGTTCCCCTCGTCGTCGAACACCTGTTCGTAGACGTTGCCGGAATCATCCTTCGCGCGACTCACCACCCGGCCCTCGTCGTCTATGTACTCCTCCTCGATCGGCAGGTCGCTTACGTTGCCCACGAGGTCCTCCCCGATCACCTCACCGTTCTCATTCATGACCGTCTCCAGGATGTTGCCGGACTCATCCACCGTACGCTCGGTGGTCTCGCCCGCGGCATCCTCCGTCCCCTCCACAGCCTGTTGCGCTCCTTCGGCAACCTGTCCGGCCTGCTCGGTGGCCTGGCCCGCCGCATCCTGTGCCTGTCCGGCGGCCTGATCAGCCACCCCTTGAGCCTGATCTACCGCCCCGCCAGCGGCACCCTGCGCCTGCTCAGCCGCATCACCGGCAACCTCCTGTGCTTGCTGGCCGACCTGCCCCGCCGTCTCCGTCGCCTGCTGGGTAGCCTGCCCGGCCGTGTCCTGCGCCTGTTCGACGGCTCCACCGGCGGCGTCCGTCGCTTCTCCAGCAACCTGACCGGCGGTGTCCTGCGCTCCTTCAGCGACCTGACCGGCAGTGTCCGCCGCCTGTCCCACAGTATCCGTGGCTCCCTGCGCGACCTCGCCTACCTGCTCCGTCGTCTGTCCCGCGACGTCCTGCGCCACATCCGTAGCGCCCTCTGCCACCTGACCGACCTGTTCCGTCGCCTGGCCGGCGGCGTCGGTCGCTCCCTCGGCGACGTTCCCCACTTGTTCCGTTGCCTGTCCCGCGGCCTGGGTTGCCTGCTCCCCGACCTGTCCGACGGTATCCGTGGCTCCTTGCGCGACCTCGCCTACCTGCTCCGTTGCCTGCCCTGCAGCCTGACCGGCCTCCTGCACGGCTTCGCCCACGCCCTGGCCGACCTGCTCGGTGGCCTGACCGACACCCTCACCAGCCTGCTCTACGGCCTGACCAGCACCCTGGCCCACCTCTCCGGCCGCCTGCCCGGCGCCCTCTCCGACCTCCTGAACCGCCTGACCCGCGCCTTGGCCGACTTCACCGACGGCCTGGCCGGCCCCCTGGCCCACCTCGCTCACGGCTTCTCCAGCGCCCTCGCCCACATTTTCCACGGCTTCGCCCGTGCTTTCGACGGCTTGACCGGCACCCTCACCCACGTCCTCCACCGCGGAACCAGCACCTTCACCAACGTCTTCGACCGCTTGGCCGGCGCTCTCCACGGCCTCGCCTGCGCCTTCTCCCACATCCTGCACTGCAGATCCCGCACCCTCGCCAACATCCTCGACGGCCTGACCGGTGCTCTCTACAGCCTGTCCGGCGCCTTCGCCAACGTCTTCGACCGCAGAGCCTGCCCCTTCTCCCACGTCTTGCACCGCCGAACCCGCGCCTTCACCAACGTCCTGCACGGCGGAGCCAGCACCCTCGCCCACGTCTTCGACTGCCGAGCCTGCGCCTTCTCCTACATCAGCGACAGCGGAACCAGCGCCTTCGCCTACATCCTCCACCGCTGATCCGGCACCCTCACCGATATCCTCGACCGCCGAGCCAGCCCCCTCTCCGATGTCTTCGACGGCTGAACCCGCGCCCTCTCCAATATCTTCGACTGCAGAGCCCGCACCTTCGCCAATGTCTTCTACCGCCGAGCCAGCACCCGCACCAATGTCCTCCACAGCGGAACCGGCACCTTCACCTATATCTTCCACGGCCGATCCAGCGCCTTCACCTATATCCTCGACCGCGGAACCAGCACCCGCACCAATGTCTTCGACTGCGGAATTGAGTCCTTCTCCGACCAGGTCGCCCGCGCCCGCCCCGATGTCCTCGACTGCGGAGCCAGCGCCTTCGCCGATATCCTCCACGGCGGAGTTGAGTCCCTCGCCGACCAGATCTCCCGCACCCTCTCCGATGTCTTCGACTGCGGAATTAAGTCCTTCTCCCACCAGGTCGCCGGCGCCCGCCCCGATGTCCTCGACAGCCGAGTTGAGTCCTTCTCCAACCAGTTGGCCCGCGCCTTCGCCCACATCCGCGACCGCGGAACTCACACCTTCGACGAGCTTCTCGATGATCTGGGGGTTGCGGTCTATGGTAGTGAGAACCCGGTCGAGTATGGCCGTTACGTTGTCGAGACGGACTTTCAGGAGCGCCTGAGCTTCGACGCCCTTTATTACCAGCTTGACCCGGCCGAGGTATGCGTCCACCCCGACGGACAGCTCGACCAAGTCCAGAACCTTCGCGTAAAGGTTGACCTTCGCCCGCAGGTCGTTGAGCTCGAAGTTGATCTCGTCTACCTTGATGACCGGCACGTCGAGCAGCACGTCGGGGATCTTGCCGTTCATGGCGGCGTCGTCCTCGTCGTACTCTAGCGTGTAGTCCGCGTACGCCTTCTCCGGTATCGTCTGGTCGCCGGGGATGTTGTTGGCGAACCGGTACTCTTCGGTCTTCTGCACCGAGGTGCGAGGGTCATTCTTCCGAACGGGAGCGTTGTCTTTGATCTGGTCCGACCGCTCGGCGTATTCCTGCGGATTATCTTGCTGGTTGTCCTGTTGGTTGTTCTGCTGCGACCCGGCCGACTGGTTCTTCTGTGAGTTCGTGTCGTCCGACTTCTGGGCGCTTGACGATTGTTGCGAGCTTTCGGATGCCACCTTACTGATCCCTCCATCCGCCGAACGGTTTATAACTTATGTTCCTTGTATCCCGCATTCTATATCCCACACACCGATCAAGTGCAAACTCCCGGCGTGATCCAAGCGAGCTTCTGCTACGTAACACAGGGCCTTTTCTATCTTTGACCTCAGCCGACCACTTTTTGTTACGCTAGCGGGCGCCTAAACCCGGCACAGTGAACCTATGAAGTTGTGGAAATTTTGATTAGACGAACTTCTTGTAGACGCCGATGTTGGTGGTGTCGCGGACGCCGAGAGCGTCCTTGAGATCGTTGAGGGAGGCTCCTTTTCGCAGCAGCCTTATGGCAAAGGTGTGGCGGAGGTTCATCGGGGAGACGCGCCACATCCCGACCTGCTCGCAGCGCTTCCAAATCGCGTTTTGAAGAGACTTGGAGGTCGTCACCGGACGCGCCGCCCGGCCCACGATCAGCTCCGGCGTATCATCTTGGCGAGTGTTCAGATACCCCCGGACGGCTTCGACGGTTTCGTCGGAGAGCCGGCGAGCGCGGGGTGCGAGGTGGGAGCCAGGACCGCCGAGTTGTATCTGTGCGGCGTCGAGGTCCACATCGCTCTGGAGCACGCCCCGGATCTCGCTGACCGTCACCCCCGTGTCCAGCATGAGACGTATAGCGGCAGCGTCGCGGGCTGCAGCTGGTTCGTGCGTAGGGAAGGAGAGGAGTTGCTCGACTTCCTCGTCTTCGAGAAAGACTATCTGCTGATCCAACGGCTGGTGCATCGGTTCTATGGGGTCGAAGTCGAGGTTCGCGTCGGTCGCAGTCCTGACCCAGTCCAGAAAGCGGCGCACGGCGGCGTCCTTGCGGTAGACGGTGAAACGCTTGCGTTTCTCTTCGAGCAGGTGGTTGCGGAACTCCATCACGCTGCCGACGCCGACATTTTCTATCTCGTTGACGTCGTTACCGGCGAGGAAGCGGGCGAACTCGCGAAGGTCCGCCTCATAGAACTCCACGGTGCGCGGGCTGGTATGCTCGTCGTCGGCCAGGTGAGCGCCGAACTCCTCGATCAGGGACTCTATCCTCATGCGCCTATTCTACCGGCATTTCCGAGGCTCCTGTATACTTTCGTGGATGTTCGGCAGCCTGAGAACACCTTTCTTACTGATTCCTCTGGTGCTTTTCGCGCTGCTGGCGCTGCCCATTGTTCCACGGGCGGAGTCGGCTTCGGTGGACCTGGGGACAGCGGAGATAGAGCCTGCCGCCAACAAACTCCTCGGAGAGAACGCGGCCCCGCTCGCCGAACCGCCCGAGAGCCCGCCGGAAGTCCCGGAGAAAGCCGCAACCGGAGTGCCGCAGGCGATGACGCTCACCGTGCCGAAGCTCGGCATCAAGAACCTCGCCGTTCCGACGGCCGCCACCCAGGCCGCGCTCGACCGCGAGGGGATCATCCACCTGCAGAACACCGGTGTCCCCTGGCAGGAAGGCTCGAACACCTTTATCGTCGGCCACGCCCTCGGATTCATGAGAACGAAGGTTCCATACGTCTTCTACAAGCTCGACACGATGCGTCCGGGAGATGAGATCATCATCAAAGACACCGCCGGCGAGGAGTACGTCTACCGCGTCTACGACCTAATGACCCTCCGCCCCGCCGACTACTGGGCGACCTATCCCGTCAGCGGCAAGACCACCGTCTCGCTCCAGACCTGCACCCCCATCCCGACCTTCGAGAACCGGCTCATAGTCCGGGGAGAGTTGGTCAGAGGCTAGCCGGCCGGCTTAGCTTTTGTTCAGGTGACGCTCGATGGTGTCGTGGGCGGCATTGATATCTGCGGATAGCCGCTCGGCGCGGCGGCGTTTGTCGGAGTCTGTGAAGCGGTCGGGGTGGTATTTCTTGATCAACTCGCGGCGCTTGCGGTTCGCTTCTTCCAGCGAAGCTCCGGGCTCTAGACCAAGCCGGTTGTAGGCGGAGAGGACGTTGAGAGGATAAGCACGCGGCATGAACGAACCGGGGGTGAAGCGCCGCCCGGAAGACCCGGAGGAGGGACGCTCCTCCGTGCTATCGCCCGACGCTTCTTCCGCGCGTCGGCGTTCTTCGGCGGTGCGCCACTCCTCGGAGGCGCCCTTCCAGGCTGCGCCGAAGGCTTCCTTGAGGGTTTCGCCGCGCTCGCGGCCGGTGCGTATCGTCTCGCGCAGGCTCTCGCGGACGCGCTCATCCTCCTGGAGGTTGGAGACGAAGCCGCGCGCCATGCGCCCCAGGCGGCGCGGGATGCTCACGGCCGGCGATTCTCCGTATCCCTCTGGTTCTGCCACCCCTCGGGGAGCGGGTCGTCGGAGAGCGGGCCACGCGGACGCAGTATCTGGGTATCGTCCAGGTTCGACTGGTCAGGGGTCGGATCTCCCATCTCTGAACGGTCCATAACCTGCGTATCGTCCGCGACGGGATACGCGGAGCTTTCGCCGGTGGTCCCTTCGCCGCGCTGATCCCCGAACGGGGTTGAACGGGTCTCACCACGTGGAAGGTCGAAGAAGTCCCGGACCTTCTCCACGTCTTCGAGCCCCTCGCGGGCCTCGGAGATACCGCGCTCCTCCTCGGCGACGCCGAAGTCTCGCGCCTCTCGTGCCTTCCGGATCTGGTCTTCCAGGTCCCGGATGACCTCGTCGGTGTTCCCTTGAAGCTCCTCTATGCGCTCCTGACGAAGCTCTATCTCGGAGTGGAGCTTCGACTCGCGCGAGCGGGTCGAGCGGCCGAGGTCATCCACGCTGATGCCGGCGGCGATGAGCGTCTGGCGCACTATCCGCACCGCGCTCCGGCGCGGCACCTCCGGCGGCAGCTCTCTTATGATGTCCGCGGCCCGCTCCACAGTGAACCCTTTGGGCTCGTCCCCGCTCTCTGTCTCCGGCTGCTCGAAGCGCTCCGCGCCGAGATCCTCGCGGGAGTAGACCGTGGTTCCCTCCTCACCCTCGGGCGATGGCGCGAACATTCGGGAGAAGAAGCTCTGCCTCGAACGGTCCTCACTCATCAGACCCTCACCTCCGTGGTGGTCTCGGACATGGCTCTCTCAGGCAACGTCTCGACACTCCGGGTTACCTCGTCTAAGCCGCGCCTGAAGTACGCGACCCGCTCCTTGAGGTGTACGAGCCCGGATTCTAGAGAGCCCGGCGTGAGGCTCGTGTCCAGCGCCAGAAGTTCCCCGCGCAGACCTCCCAGCAGGCTCTCGGCGCCCTCTAGCTGGGCGTTGATCATGCTGATGCCGTCCAGAAGATCTGCGTAGCCGGCCAACTCACCCCGCCGGCCGGAGAGAGCACTCTCGAACGGCGTCCGCAGCGGCGAACCCGGTTCCAGGTTGGCGAGATCCCGCTCAAGGCTCTCTATGCGCTCCTCGATCCCGCGCCGGTCCAGGCTCTGAAGATGCCGCCGCAACGCCATCCGCCGCCGCGCCAGCCGCGCCGTGTCCGACACCTCGCCGACGATGGTGAAGATGTCATCATCCAGCAGCGGCCGGTACTCCTCCGGCAATAGCTCCCAGCTTTCGAGTAACCCGCTCTGCAGGGCCATCAGCCGCTTCATCTGGGACGCCGCTACACGGTCCTCTCGCGCCACCCGTCCGAGCTCCCGCACGTTAGACGCCGCCCGCCGCCGAAGCTCCTTGCGCCGGTTCGCCCGACGGTCCAGAAGACGCTTGCCCGAAAAGAAAGCCCCGAGCCCCATGAGACCCGCAAACACGTATTCCGCCGGCGAGTTGGAGGGCAGTACTGTCAGCAAACCGAGCACGGTGAACGAGCCGGTCGGGATCAAGCGCGCCGCGCTGATCCCCATGCCATGCCGACGACGGACTTCCAGGCTACCCACGCGGACGCTCCTCTTGTTCCGCCTCGCCCTGGCGCTCCGCGGCTGGCTCGTCCACGCTTTCCACCGGCTGCGAAGCGGCCGTCTCCGCAGGCGCGTCCGCGGAGGCGCCTGCCGGGGCTTCGAGGGAGTCGGCGTCGCGCAGGCCCATCTGGAGCTCCATCATCTCCAACTCCCGCTCGGCGTCGATGCGCTTTATGTCCACTTCGGCGGCGGCGATCTGGCGTTCCGTGTCGCTGGTGCCGAGCTCACGCACGGCTTCAGCCTCGTAGGAGGTTTGCTTGATCGCCTGCCGGGCCTTCTCCAGGTCGCGCGACGAGTCCGAGAGCGAGATGTTCGCGCGGGCGTCGTTGGCGGTGCGGAGAGCGCGGGCGCGCTGGTGCTCTTCCATCAGGGCGGCCCGCTCGCGCACCACGTCGTTGTATCGGCGCTCCTGGTCGCGGAACGCCTGCTCCATCTCCTGAGAGTTCTTGCGGGACTCTTCCAGGCGGACCTCGATTTCCGCGAGTGCCGTCTGAGCCTCCTGTTTCTGCTGCACGACCTCTATCGCCGCGTCGCGCTGGCCGCGGGCGGCGAGCTCGCGGGCCTGTCGCTCCTTGGCGGCGATAATCTTCTGTTTCGAGGCGCCGTCGTTGGCGAGCATCTTCTCGTAGGCCATCGTGCGCGCCGCCGCTACCTGGAGCTTCTTCAGGTTCTCCAGCTCATCCTGGACGGCGTTCTCCAGCAGAATCTCCGGGTTGCGCTGCTCTACCCCGGAGAGAAAACTCCCGAAAAAACCTCGGATCGCCCTTAAAAATCTTCCCATATGAGCCGCTACCCCCCGGCCGTGAACACGCCTTCAGAATACGTCGCCGATTATACTACCATCGGTACGTTCGGACCCCGCGGATGTTTCAGAGGGGTCTCTAGCGGGCGGCGCGGTAGCGGGCCTCGGAGCGGGGCGTGCCGCGTCCGGCGAGAACTATGGCGCTGGGGGACTCTATCTCGAAGGCGGCTTCGAGGGCCTGTCCGGCGGCCACGAGCAGGTCGTTCGCCGAGCGGGCGTCGCGCGGGTAGATCGCCGCTCCCGCCCGCGTCTCCTCGGCGCCGAGCGAGCTGGCCGCCGCCAGGGCGCGCCGAGCGGCGCTCTCGACGCCCCGGTCGTCCATGCCGGAGAGAACGATCCCGAAGCATGCCCCCTCACCGAGCAAGACCGGGTCACCGATCCTGGCCCGCACCCGCTCCAGAAGCAGTTCCACGTCCTCGACCTTCCGACCGGGGTCCACGAGCATGACCGCGATCGGCACCCCCTTGCGCGCCGCAAGCTCGGCCTCGACCTGCTCCCGCAGCATCGAACCGTCCTCGTCGGTTTCGTAGGAGTAATCTTCGGAGTCGGCAGCGGCGCCGACGGAGTTGCGGGCCGTAACGAGTACGAACACGCCCGTCAACGCGAAGACGGCGAGTCGGAACAAGGCCAGAGTGGCCTCCCCCGTTGCGGCGCCCTCGTTCATGATGTCCGGCGTTACCGCCAGAAAGTAGGTGAACAGCGTGGAGATCAGGGCCACGAGCGTTATCCGCCAGTTGCCGTGCAGCGCCGAGGCTAGAAGCAGCGGGAAATACAGCACGTACAGCTCACTCGATACTCCGCCGGAGAAGAAGACCATCATCGCGAGGAACGCCGCGAAGAGAGCGTAGGCCCCGGACGCGAACCCGTTCGTGTACTGCTGGGTCGGCAGGAGCAACAGGGCCACCGCCGTTACTATCCCGACCGAGACCGCGAAGTACAGCAGCACGTACGAGACGGCGGGCTCGTAAGACTCGCTGTGTACGAACAGCAGCGAGATCGCTATCAGCCCCAGGTACAGGAGCGAGAGCGTCTTGAGGGTGCGCGCGTTGCGCCGGTGATTAGTTTTGCCGTTCACGTTCGGAGTATCATACGCATATTCAGGTAATCACGCCAGCCGGAGGCAGGAACATGGACCGATGGGACCCCGAACCAGACAATCCTTACACCGCGCTGCGGGGCTACAGACTCCTCGACGCCTCGGGAGAGGAAGCCGGCAGGGTAGAGGAGGCCGTCTACGACGCCCCGACCGACGTACTGAAGTACATAGTCGCCGGCGGACACACGATTCCCGCCGATAGGATGGAAGTCGACGCCGAACAGGAGCGTATCCGAGTTCCTTATGACCGGGAGACCATCGAGTCGGCGCCGGACTTCGAGAATTTATCCGGAGCGTTCGACGCGAAGCTCCGGGAACACTACGGCGAGCGCGGATGAGATCCCGCCGATGATACGACTCGGCTTGGTCCTGCTCTTGCTCCTCCTGAGCGCCGGGTGCGCGATGAACGATGCGGGATCTCCCACAGAGGGCTCGAACGCGAAACCGTCCACGGAATCGCCGGAGACGACGGGATCTTCCACAAAACCGGGCGAACTCTCTCTAGAGCAGATAGCGGCGAACGCTCCGGGACAGGGTGCGAAACGTCCGAGGGTCGTGGTCGCTCCTTCCGCGGCGGCGCTCTCTTCAGCGTTGGGACCGTGGGCGAGGATCCCGGACTCGGGAGAGGGTGTTTATCTGGCCGCTTTTTGGGGCGAGAAGCCGACCGGCGGTTTCTCGATGGCCGCGAAATCAGCGCGAGGCGAGGGCGGGAGGGTTACGGTCGAGCTCGCGCTGAAGAAGCCGCCAAAAGATGCGTTCGTGGCCCAGACTCTCACTTATCCGTACGTCGTGGCCGTGGTGCGCGGAGCGGCGGCGGATGCGGAGTTCGTCTTCGTGGATGGCGGCGGCAGGGAGATTGGCTGGCCGGTGAAGCGACAGGATGGTTAGAGGCTAGCCCGCTGCAGCCTGGCGGGCGCGGGAGATCAGATCCGTCGCATTATCGCCTGGCTTGAGTTCGGAGATCCCGATGCCGGCCTGCGGCAGTATCCCTCGCAGGCGCCGTTCGACCTTGCGGGCGTTCTCAAGGCTGGTGTTCGGCAGAACTACGGCGAGATCCGAGCCTTCCGTGCGGGCGACGAGGTCCGCCACGCGTAGAGTCCCGACCGCCCGGTTCTCGGATTCCGGGTCCCAGCCGTCCTCCAGCACCGCGACCAGCACACAGAGCGGCAGCCCGAACTGCGTGGAGACGGAGATCTCCTCCTCCAGGGCCCGCTCGAAGTCCCGTAGGGACTGAACCTGCTCGCGTTTCGGACGATCTTCCATGCTCCGGTCAGTATACGAAAGCTCTCCGAAGGCGGCTCTTGGGGACCGGGATTCGCCCGCGTATAATCCGCATCGTGGCCGAGGAGATGGACATCCGGGGCAGGATCGAGGACCTGCGCGAACTAGTCCGTTACCATAACCGCCGCTACCACATTGAGGACTTGCCGGAGATCTCCGACGCCGAGTACGATGCCCTCTACAGCGAGCTTGAATCCCTCGAAACCGAGCACCCGGAGCTGGTAACGCCCGACTCTCCGACCCAGCGCGTTGGCGGAGACCCGCTGGAGCAGTTCGAGCAGGTCCGGCACGCCGTGCCGATGCTCAGCCTTGCGAACGCCCGCAAGATCGAAGATTTGCGCGAGTGGGACGCCCGCGTGCGACGCCTGCTCGGCGAAGACGAGACGCCGCGCTACGTGACGGAGCGCAAGATAGACGGGCTCGCAATCTCTTTACGCTACGAGAACGGACGGCTCGCGCGCGGCGCGACCCGCGGTAACGGCACGGTCGGCGAGGAAGTTACGGCGAACCTCCGCACCGTCCGCTCCATTCCGGAGAAGCTCGACGACGACCCACCGGAGGTTCTGGAGCCCCGAGGCGAGGTCTACATGACGCTGGCGGAGTTCGAGAAGCTCAACCGCCGCCAGGAAGAAGCCGGAAAGCCGCCCTTCGCCAACCCGCGCAACGCCGCCGCAGGCTCCATCCGCCAACTAGACTCGAAGATCACCGCCCGCAGACCGTTAACCGTCTACCTCTACGGTATTGGGGAGGGTGGCGACCTATACGAGAGCCACTCCGGCGCTCTGGACGCCCTCAAATCTTACGGTCTGCGCGCGAACCGGTACAGGCTGCACGACGATATAGAGTCCGTCATCGAGGAGTGCGAGAAGGCGGCGGGGGAGCGCGAGTCGCTGCCGTACCAGATCGACGGCGTGGTAGTGAAGGTTGACTCCCGTGACCAGCAACGCGCCCTGGGCTCGGTAGCGAAGGCTCCGCGCTGGGCGATAGCGTACAAGTTCGAGCCGCTGGCGGGCCGCACGCGGCTGAACGACATTATCGTCAACGTCGGGCGCACGGGCGCGCTCACTCCTCAAGCGGTGCTGGAGCCGGTGAATGTCGGGGGTGTGATGATCTCGCGCGCGACGCTGCACAACGAGGATTACATCAAAGAGAACGGCATCCTGATAGGGGATGAGGTGGTGATCGAACGCGCGGGGGATGTGATCCCGCAGGTCATCAAACCCATCGCCGAAGCCCGCACCGGCGCCGAGCGCGAGTTCACGATGCCGACAGAATGCCCCGTCTGCGGAGAGCCGGTCTCCCGGCCGGAGGGCGAGGCCGTGACTCGCTGCGTAAACGCCCGCTGCCCGGCGCAGGCGCTGGAGCACATCATCCACTGGGCCCAGAAGTCCGCGATGGACATAGACGGCCTCGGCGAGAAACTTGCCACCCGCCTCTTCGATCTCGGCCTCATAAAAGACGTCGCGGACGTCTACGAGCTCGCGGCGGAGCAGCTCGTCCCGCTCGAAGGCTTCGGCGAGAAGAGCGCGGAGAACTTGATCCAGTCAATCCAAAACAGCAAGCAACAGCCCTTCTCCCGCGTCCTATACGCCCTCGGCATCCGGCACGTCGGCAGCGTAACGGCGCAACTGATCGGCGAGCGTTTCGGTGGCGAAGACCTGCTGTGCGGAGTCCCAGCGGAACAGCTCGCCGAGATAAAGGGCGTCGGAGCCGTGGTCGCCCATGCCGTGGCCGAATACTTCGACCTCGAAGACAACCGCGCCCTGGTGGGGCGTCTCATGCAACTCGGCCTCGACTTCGAGCGCGAGGCGGGCCGTCCTTCCGAGGGACCGCTGGCTGGCAAGCGGGTCGTCATAACCGGCACCCTGAGCCAGCCGCGCAGCTACTACGTCGAGCGGGTCGAGGCGGCGGGCGGCGCGTTCACCTCCTCCGTCAGCAAGAACACCGACTACGTGCTCGCCGGCGAAGAGGCTGGCTCCAAGCTAGAGAAGGCCAGGGAGCTAGGCGTCTCGGTGCTGGACGAGGCTGGCTTCGAGGAGCTTCTCTCTCAGCTTCCAGCTTAACTACGAGCGGCACTTGATCCAGCCAGAACTAGTGTAGGCAAAATTCCATCCCAACCTATGCACCGTATCACGGCAAGCCAATCCGTTTGAGGGTCATGAGAGAAAATGTAAATGTTTCGTCAACCGTTGTTGACAATCGTGCTGTTGTCAACTATAGTTGACACATGAACAAGAAAACGAGAACACAGATTGGGGGGCCCCAGAATCCACAGGAGGGGTTGGAGGCCGTCGTCGCCTTGAGGCGAATGTTGGAGGCGCTGGAGGCAGCGCAGGTGGAGAACGCTTTCGTTGCTGGGTGGTCGTGGGCCCGCATCGCTGAGGTGTTGGGCGTCAGCAAGCAGGCGGTGCATAAAAAGCACGCCAGACGGATCAAGAACAAGTACCCCGGAGAACCGCCGGAAAGAAAGGGAAAGGGCACATGATATTAGTGCGTTTCACCGATAGATCCCGCAGAAGCGTGGAAGCTGCCTTCGATGAAGCCAGGATGCTGGGTCACGACTCGCTGGGCGACGAGGACCTTCTGCTAGGGATCCTCAGCGCCGGGGATGGCATAGCCGCAGAGGCGCTTTCTTCAATGGGCGTAACGCTCGAAGGAGCGCGAGAGGAGTCCGAAGCGATGCTCTCTGAGGCCCTCTCTTCGATCGGGATATCCCTCGAAGAGGTGCGTCGGGAAGCCGGAGATAACTTCGACATGAGTATACCGGAGTACCGCAAAATCCCCTACTCCCCCAGAGCCAAGAACGCGCTGGTTAGGGCAAGAAAGGAGATGCGGAGGCTTGGAGACAACTATCTCGGCCCGGAGCACGTCCTGCTGGGAATACTGGGCAATGAGGACGGGACGGCCGTCAGGATGCTTACCGACATGGGCGTGTCGCGCGAGATTCTGGAGGACCGGCTGTTCGAGTTGCGCGGATGGAAGGCTGGCTAGTGGTTAACCATCGCGCCGAACGAGGACGGGCGGCGTGAAGACGAAAACGCTCCTCACCTGCGGCGCGATCGCCGGCCCACTGTTCGTCTCGGTGTTCCTTCTCGATGGCGCCGTCCGCGCCAACTACGATCCGCTGCGCCACCCGGTAAGCTCGCTCGCCCTCGGCGACTCCGGTTGGACGCAGACCGCCAACTTCCTCGTCGCTGGTCTCTTGACGCTAGCCTTCGCCGCAGGCCTGCGGCGCGCGTTTCGTCCTCTCAAGGGTTCGAGATGGGGCCCGCTCTTGGTCGGGGTATGGGCGATCGGTCTGCTCGGCGCGGGAATCTTCGTCACCGATCCGGTGAGCGGCTACCCGCTCGGGACCACCGATCAGTTGACTCAGCACACCTGGCACGGCGCTCTCCACGACCTCTTCTCTCTACCCGGCTTCGTAGCGCTGTCGGCCGCCTGCTTCGTGTTCGGCCGACGGTTCACCGCGCGGGGCGAGCGCGGATGGGCGATCTACTCGGCCGTTAGCGGTGTTGTCTTCGCGTTCACGGTCATCCTCGCCAGTCTGGGCTTTGGCCAAGCCGAAGGTCTAGTGGACCTCGCCGGGCTGTTCCAGCGCATCGCGGTCACCGTCGGCTTCGGTTGGCTAACCCTACTCGCCGTCCACTTGCTAACAAGGCCATACAAGGTAACGGGAGGAGGCAAGCTCAAGACCCCTGAAGGCTAACTCCGCAGCACGAGCGCCAGAGCCCGGATCGGGCTGCCGGTGCCGCCGGTTAGCTTTAGCGGCGCGATGATGAGGAGGGCGCCGGTCGGTGGCAGGGAGGCGAGGTTGGCGAGCTGCGTGACACCGTACTTGCCGGCGCCTAGCAGGTAGTAGTGGACCGGGAACGGGGGATCGAAGCCTCCGGCCGCTCCAGCGTCGATGCCGACGGTCTCGACGCCGACCCCGACGAGCGGCGACTCCTCGGCGAGCCAGCGGGCGCACTCGGTATCGAAGCCGGGAGAACGCGGCTGTCCGGACGAGGCGTTGAGGAAGGCTTCCTCGTCGTGAGCGCGGGCGTCCCAGCCGGTGCGAAACAGGAGCCAGCCGCCGTCGGGGAGCGGGCCGTGCTCGGCCTCGAAGGCGCGGATGTCGTCTACGGTGAGGAGGTAGTCGGGGTCTTTTTCGGTCTCGGCCGTCTTGTCTATGACGACGGCGGGGGCGACGAGGTGTTGAGGCGGGACCTGGGAGACGTCGAGGCCGTCGCGGCCGGAGATCCAGTGGATGGGCGCGTCGAAGTGCGTGCCGACGTGCTCCCCGATCTCCAGCCACCGCCACGCCCACGCGGGACCGCGATCGTCGTAGTTACTGATCTCGTGCGCCTTCAACCCCGGTGTATTCACGAACGGCTCCGGGAGTTGGATCACAGGCGTACGCTCGTTCAGCGGCTGTGTAAGGTCCACGACCTCGACCGCGCCACCAGCGAGTGCTTCCATGAATGATGTAACCGGGTTCTCGGGCATTCTTTTCTCCTGTCAGTGGGCGCGGAATGCTTCTTCGAGCCACTCGGCCCGCACGTCGGGGTTTACTTTGGCGTCTATCACGAGCGATCCGTCCCGCCGCCCGAGCCACTCTTTCACCGGCGCGAGGTCCTCGGGTTTGCGGACCGTGATGCCTTCCGCCCCTACGGCGCGAGCGAGCGCGGCGAAGTCGGTTTGGGGGAATTGCGTCAGGTCCACGGGGCGATCCATCGGGCCGAAGTGGTGTACCTCTGCGCCGTAGGCGGCGTCGTTATATACGACTATTGCCATTGGCAACCGGTAACGGGCGGCTGTTTCGAGTTCCCCTAGCGTCATGAGCGCGCCGCCATCACCGAGAGCGGCGACGGTCAGCCGGTCCGGGCGGGCGACGGCGGCGCCGATGGCGGTCCCAAGTCCGAGCCCGACGGACTGGAAGGCCTGGGAGAAGACGAACGCCCGCTCGTCCGGGACCGGCAGGTACATCGCCGGGTAGCCCATGAAGTGGCCGGAGTCGGTCGCTACCGTACGTTCCTGCGGTAGGAGATCGTCGAGGGCGATGCTCAGGGTGCGGGGATCTATGTACTCGTCCGTGCCTTCGTCCTCATAAGGCTCGTCGCGCCAGCGCCGCGAGGAGATCTCTCGCTCGACTCCCTCGCCCCGAAGACCCTGTTTGACGACGCCCCGCCGCTTCAACTCCTCGACTATCGCCCGCGCGGTGGCGGCCGTGTCGCCTACGACACCGATATCC
>CALMWA010000182.1 GCA_937873125.1 uncultured Actinomycetes bacterium
AGCACGCCTGGGAGACCATTCCCGAAGAGGAGAAGGGGCAGGGTAAGTTCTACCGCAAGGCGTCTCCTGGGGGGTGGAGAGAGGACCTGAGCGCGGAGCAGGTGTGGGTGGTGGAGGAGATCACCGCCCCTCTCCTGAACGAGTTCTACCCTGGATGGGACGGGCGGTAGTCGTGCGAAACTTGCCGCCGAGAGCGAGACGAGAGATCGTGAGAGGTTACGTTGAGTAGGGCCAGAACGCTGCTTGGCAAGGTGCGAACCCTGGCGAACCGGGGTGGCGGAAACACGAAGGTAAAGCGTCTGCGCGAGCAACTGAAGCGCAGGGACCGCGAGATCTCGGAATTGAGAGCCCGGCTCGACGGGAACGTCTCGACCGCGAGCCCGCCGGTGTTCTTCGTCATCGGGCGCGCCAAGAGCGGCACTTCCTGGCTGATGCGGCTCCTGGACGTCCACCCGGAGATCCTGTGCAAGGGGGAAGGCCGCTTTTTCGGCCGGGACTTCATCCGGGAAGAGTTCATGAAGCCGGACCAGAAGCGCATACAGCCAAGTTCACTCTACCGGGCGTTTCTGGAGGCTGACTATCTCAAGGCCTGGATACAGCGCTCCGTGTGGAGCAGGGGTGACGACCCGGAGGAGCATCTCAAAGAACTGACCCGCGTAGCGACAGACCATTTCCTCACCCGCAGGTTGGCGAAGACCGGAAAGAGGATCGTGGGCGACAAGACGCCGCTCTTGGGTACGGAGATAGTGCGGGAGATGCACGAGATCTACCCGGAGGCCCGTGTTATCCACATCATCCGCGACGGGCGGGACGCGGCGGTCTCCATGACGCATCATATGTGGAACCACGCCCAGGACAGGGAGGGCGTCTACAACCTCAAGCCGGAGGAACTGAAGCGGCGCGAGTCTTTCCTCAAGAGCTACGAGCAACCCACCGGCACCAGGGAGAGGCTCTTCACCGACAAGGACCTTAGGGACTCGGCTACCGGATGGAGAAACCAGATACAGAAGTCCCGCGAGTATGGACGAACTCTGTTCGGCGACGGTTACGCGGAGGTCCGTTACGAAGACCTGCTGGAACGTCCGAACGAGGAGGCAGAGAGACTGCTGCGGTTCCTGGGCGCCGATGCTTCCGCCGACACGGTGAAGGAGTGCGTGCGGGCGGCCAGCTTCGAAACCTGGACAAAGGGACGCCGGAGGGGGGAGGAAGACCCCTCGTCGTTCTTCAGGAAGGGCGTGGCCGGAGATTGGAGGAACGTGTTCACCGAGGAAGACAAAGACGTCTTCAAGGAGGTGGCCGGGGATCTTCTCGTGGATCTCGGCTACGAGAAGGATAGAGATTGGTAGCCGGGGGATGAGCGGCATGGCTATGAGGGCGCGCAAGTTCGCCGGAAGAGTGCGATCTTACGCCGCACGGAGAGCGAGGGCGCTCCTGGGCGACGAGGAGAACCTGCGGGCGGCGCAACAGAAGATCGCCGAGAAGAACGAGCGCATGGTTCGCCTGCGCGAGCAACTTAGTAACAAGGAACGCGAGATATCCCGCCTGCGCTCGCGGGTGGGCGAAGGACAAACGAACGCGGCAAGCTCTGTCGAGACCGGCATGCCGGTGTTCTTTATCATCGGGTTTGCCAAGAGCGGCACCTCCTGGCTGATGAGGACGCTCAATTATCACCCTGAGATACTCTGCACCGGAGAGGGTCTCTTCTTCGGGCGCGGCGCCGATCTGGACCAGCGGCGCGGCACGGTCGCACCGAGCTCTCTGTACGGGGTCTTTGCTGATTCCGAGCACCTACGGGCGTGGCTTCAGAAGTCCGCCTGGACCCGCGGCGACGACCCCGAGGAGCACATAACCAACCTGACCCACACCGCCATAGACTACGTCTTCGGCCAGAAGCTGGACAGGACCGGGGGCGCGAGGAAGTGGATCGTGGGCGACAAGACGCCCTTCGTCAGCGAGGAGACCATTGAGGAGATAGAGCGCATCTATCCGGGGGCGAAGGTGATACATATCATCCGCGATGGGCGCGACGTGGCGGTCTCAGCCGTCCATCACATGTGGAACCATGCCGTGGACGCCGGCGGACACCTGACGGTGAGCCCCGAGGAACTTGAGACGCGCGACGCCTACCGCAGAGACCCGGAAACCTTCCGGGCCGACGGCAGAAGTCTTTTTGACGAGGGGCGGCTCAGGAACGGCTTTGCCAGGTCCTGGTACGACATGACGACCCGTGCCATAGAGGACGGCCCGAGGTTGCTGGGGAAGAACTACACCGAGGTGCGCTACGAGGACCTGCTGGAGCGGCCCGTGGAGGAGACCCGGCGGCTGCTCGCCTTCCTCGGGGCCGACGCCGGCGAAGAGGCGGCGAAGAAATGCGTTGACGCCGCCAGCTTCGAGACCTGGACGAAGGGCCGGGAGCGCGGCAAGGAAGAGTCCACCGCGTTCTTGCGAAAAGGCGTCGCCGGTGACTGGAAAGAGTCCTTTACCGAGGCGGACAAGCGTGTCTTCAAGGAAGTAACCGGAGATCTGCTGATCAGGCTCGGCTACGAGAAGGACGGTGGCTGGTAGCTGGCGCTCGCCCGTCGGGAACTCCACGATTCTCCGGAAGATCGCGAGGTATGTGGAAGGGCCGTATTCAGATCGGCGGCGCGGTCGAGATGTTCGGGCTGTAGCCCAGGGAGACCGGGCGCTGCTTTCGTGGCTCGTCTCCGGGTCCGGCGGCTATCACCGCCGCTGAGAGCTACGCTGGGAGCTAGGGGCCTGGCTGGGGTTCGGGTAGAGGATCGGCGCCCTCCGCCGCCGCGCACGCTTCGCGGCCCGCACAGCTTTTTAGAGACTGTAGCCGGGCGCTGAGGTCTTGCGTGAGGGTTTGTTGGTCGGGAGATCGGTGCATGCTGTTGAGTTGATACGGGTCGGTGGCGAGGTTGTACAGTTCGCGTTCGCCGTTTCCGTATTCGACGTAGGTCCGGCTTTCGTCCCGGATGGCGGCGAAGGCGGCCCCGTGCCAGAACTCGATCAGGATGCGCTGGCGCCACTCCGTCACGGGGTTGCCGCTCAACAGTGGGGCGAGCGTCCTGCCGTCGGCCGCGGGCATGCTGGCGCCGCCCCAGCCGGCTATCGTCGGGGACCAGTCGGTGTTCGCCACGATCTCGTAGCGGGTCCGGCCGGCCGTGACCCCCGGCCCCCGAATGATCAGTGGCACCCTGATGGACTCTTCGTAAGGCGTTCCCTTTCCGGTCAGGCGGTGCTGCCCCTGTTGCCAGCCGTTGTCCGAGGTGTAGACGATGTAGGTGTTGGAGAGTTGGCCGGTCTTCCGCAGCGTCGAGACTACCTGGGCCACCATCTCGTCCACCGACCTCAAGGACCGGAGCCGCTGGCGGTGGTCTTCGGCCAGCCCGGCGCGGGCGCGCTTGGAGATGGACGGAGCCTGCCTCACGTACTGCGGCTTGTCCGAGACATCGGCCTCGTTGAACGACGGCGTGACGGGGAGGCGGGTGTTCTGGTAGAGCGTTCTGTGCCTCTTTGGCGCGTATGAGGGGCTGTGGGGGGCGTTGGGCGCCACTACCAGGAACCAGGGCGTACCCTTCCTGGCCCGCATAAACGCGGTGGCGCGCTGGGAGAAGTAGTCGGTGTCGTGCTGTTCGGAGAAGCGGTAGATCTTCCTGCGTCCGTTCTCGTTGATCCAATACTTTCCGGGGCGTCCTTCTTGTCTGGAGTTGTACGCGCCCATGTAACCGTACCAGCGGTCCCAACCCGGCGGGACGTAGCCCGATTCGTACTCGTTGAGGTACTTGCCCACGTAACCCGTGGCGTATCCGGCGGCCTTCATCCGGGTGGCTATGGTGTCCCGGTCGGCGCCGGAGCCCTGGAACTTGAGCGCTCCGCCGTCGGGCAGCTTGTTGTTCTTGATGCCGTGGTTATGGCCGTACTTGCCGGTCAGGAAAGTCGCCCGCGAGGGGCAGCACTGCGGCGTGGTGACGAAGGAGTTGTAGAAGCTGGTACCGGGCGCCGCGAGGTACCTCTTGACGCTCGGCATGGCGCTTATGGAGGCGGCGTCCTGATCGTCGGTCATTATGAAGACGACGTTCGGTTTGCTGGCGGCTTGCGCCTCTGAAAAAGAGCTGATCGTCGGCGCGCAGGCGTAGGTTATCGCCATCAGGCTCGTAAGTAAGATCATTGCTGCTACGGCCGTAAGCGTGCGAACCGCCATTTGCACCAACCACCCTTTCCGTCCCGATTCTAGAGGATGGGACAAACCGCACGACCTCGAGACGCAGTATCGCACTTCGGTCCGCCCCCCACAATCGACCGGGAGGCCAGAAAATCCAACCGATGGGACGATCTTCGACCGAACTATCGGGGTACGCGCATGCGCCATAGAGGTTACGGGGCGCACGCCCGACGGTTCTGCCGGACCTCCGGTTGATAACCCGCCAATGTTTCTGCTAGGTTGGCGGGCTGTAGAGTTCAGCAGGTTGGCAAAGCTTACTAAGCAAGGAGATCCGATGTTACAGAGAAAGTCCAGGGCGTTGTTGCTCGTCTGCTTGGTGCTCGCGGCCGGTGTCGCGATAGCCGGTTGCGGCGGCGGGGGAGGTCAATCGGAGGACCAGTCGCAGGGCGGCGGCTCCGAGGAACAGGGCAACAAAGAGAAGAAGAAAGAGAAAAAAGGCCCGGAGGTAAAGGTGGCGCTCGGGCGGGTGGTCTCGGTCAGCCCTGAGGTGAAGCGGATCAACCTGCGCCCGAGCACCGAGGATCAGGGCAACAAACCCATCCCGTTCAAGCTTACGGGGAAGGCCAAGATCACGCTCGACGGCAAGAAAGTGGAGCTGGACGCCGTGGAGAAGGGTCAGCAGGGCCAGATCGAATACATCGTCAGAAAGGACTCTAACCGCGCCAGGAGCGTCGAACTGTTCACCGCCGGCGGGGGCGAGACCACCGGCTAGGCGCCGGAGACTCGCTCCAGATTCCTCCGGGCCGGCTCGAAGCGGGGGTCGATCTCTAAAGCTTTCTCGTAAGCGGACGCCGCGTCCTCGGTCTTGCCCCACCTCTGGTACAGGGCGCCGAGGGAGAAGTACGCCCGCTTTTTGTTGGAAGCCCCGCTCTTCGAGGTCGCGACCTCTTTCAGTTCCCTCTCGGCCCGGTCGAAATATTCTCTGTTATTGCTGCCCTTTGTCGAGAGTGCGGCGTGGGTCGAGCCGAGCTGGAGGGTGTACGTGTGGTTGCCGGGGTCCAGGTCGAGGGCCGTTTCGTAGTACCCGGCGGCCTCCTCTAGCCGTCCTGAAGCCCTGTTGGACCGGCCGAGTAGCGCGTGGAGCGCGGCCGAGCGCGGGTTGAGCCGCACCGCCCGCCCGAACTCTTCGTCGGCGGCGCGGAAGTCCTTCGTCAGATTCAAGGCCCGGCCCAGTTCGGCCCGGTATTCGGGGACGTTGGGGAATCTTTCGACTACCTCGCGGTACTGCCGGACGGCTTCATGCTCCTTCTTCATCTCTTGCAGCGTCTCGCCCAGCTCGAAGCGGAGGCTCACGTTTCGGGGGGAGAGGTCCACGGCCCGCTCCAGGGCCTTACGGGCGCCCGGCAGATCGTCCGCCGCGGCGCGGGCCTCGGCGAGCGCCCGGTATGCTCCAGGGTCCCCTGGCGCGAGCTCGACGGCCTCCTCGAAGCTGGCGACGGCTTCGTCGGGCATCTTCAGTTTTGTGTAGGCGTGTCCGAGTCCCAGGTATGCGAGGAACCGTTCGTCTTCGTCGCCCTCGAGCGCCGGGCTCTCGTAGGCCCCGATGGCCTTCTCGAACTCTTCGTCGTTCAGGGAGCCGTTCGCCCGCATGGCGGGCGTGGTCTCCAGCTTCTCGCGGTCCACCTGGTAGATGCGGTAGCGTTCGCCGGGGTTGTCTAGCGCGCGGAAGCCCGGCGCGTGCCGCAACTGCGCGTTGAGCGGGGAGTCGGTGGGGAGGAGGACGAAGGTCACCCCGTAGCGGTCCAGGATCTTGCGCATCTCACCGTCCAGCGTCGGGCTATCGAAGAACTTGCGCACGTCGGCTATATTCCGGGGGATGTCCGGGCCGTCACCGTACTGGTTGCCGCGGAAGCTCACGTACAGGATCCGGGACGAATACGCCGGGAAGCAACTGTTCTCTTTTTCGGGGGCGAGCACCACCGTGTTCGGCTTCTCGACGGTCTTGCCGAGCCAGCGGAGGGCCGGGTCCGTGCAGGAGCTGTCTTCTTGCGGCGTCTCTCCTTCGCCGCTTGCGGAGCGCACCCCGGCGATGGCGGACGGGACCGCCGCGACTGCCAGGGCGGCGACGAGGAGGAGCGGCAGGTACGCGACCGCAACCCCCGCGCGCGCCGGAAGAAACCGGGCCGCCGCGAACCTCACGGCCTCCCAGGCCATCCAGCCGAGCGTCAGGAGTGCGGCGAGCTCTATGGGCCAGGCCAGCCGCCAGAGCGACCAGGGGCCGGTGAAACCGCCTATGAAGGTGGAGACGGGCGGGAAGTAGACGAGGAATATCGTGAACAGGAGCACGCCGAGCAGGAGTTGGGCCGCCACGTCCTTTCTCGCTCGCCAGAGCAGGAACGGCGTCCCGAGCGCGAGCGCTGCGAGGACGGGCGGCTCAAGCAGGAGGGAGGGGTGCATTATGTACCAGCTTTCCCCGAGGCCCATCAGACGCTCGCCGTTCTGCGCCCAGGAGAGAAGGAAAGGAGTCGTGCCGGGGGGAGCGCCGTCCATCTGGTAGACGTACGGGTTGCCCGTCACCAGCAGGTAGACGGCCGGGGGCAGCCCGATGCTCGCCATCGCGGCGCCGAGGGCGACTGCCGTCCGCCACGCCCGCCCATCTCGCAGGTTCAGCGCCAGGTGTACGAGCAAAAAGCCGCCGGTGCAGATCCCGATCAAGAGCAGTCCCATCGGGTGTACGGTGACGACCGACCAGCACGCGAACGCGAAGAGCAACAGGTGGCGCCACGCTTTCGTCCTCGTGTAGAGCACGGCGAGCCCGAGCGCGACCGGCAGGAAGACGAACCGGGTCACGTACTTGTCCTCGGTGGCGTGCGCGACTAGGTCGTCGCCCATCACGCGCGGATCTCCGGCCTGGATCAGGCACACGATAACCGCCACGCACGCGACCAGGAGCGCCGCCCTGCTCCCGAAGAGGACCCGGGCCAGCCACCAGATCGCCAGCACGGCGACCACGACCACGACCGGAGCGATGTGGTCTTGAACGAGGGAGACGGGCTCCAGGCCCGTGATCCTCACCAGGGCGGCCTGTTCGAACATCCAGCCGTTCAGCGCGTAGCGGCCCCAGGCCGAACGCGACTGAACCACGTCGGAGAACCCCTGCACGAACCCGAGATAGCTCCACATGTCCCCGTCCGGCGGGTGGAACACGCGAACCGCCGTCGCCGCCAGCACGATGGTCCCGGCGGCCAGAGGGAACCAGAGCAACCACGCGCCCCGTTCTCGCGGAGCCCCGTCCGTCCCTCCCCGCCGGGCGAGGAAGACCATGCCCGCCAACGAGAGGGCTATGACGGCGCCGCAGACCAGCAGGTAGACGTCCGGGCTCCACCGCAGCACCAGGAACGGCAGCGCCAGCAGCCCGAACAGGCCCGCACTGAAGGCGAACGCGACCGGGAAGGAGAGCGGAAGATGCAACCCGTCGTACCCGTCTCCAGCGAACAGCCCGGCGATCACCGCGCCCGGCACGATGAACAGCACCAGCGCCGCCACGAAGGTTGCCGTGGGAGCGTCGAACAGCCCGAGACCCCGCGACAGAACGAGCAGCGCGAGGGCGACGGCGGACAAAGCGAGGAGGAGCGCGTAGTAGGGGTCGAACGAGCCTTTGGGTCGGCTTCGCTCCTGCCGCGCCGCGCGCCATTCTCTGCGGGACATACGGGACGTATCCATAGCCGGTAAGTGTATTGCGTCAGCGGCGCGGCGACCACATGGGACGGCTCTGGCAACATTGGCCCGCATCATGCGCGACAGGGACCAGAATCCAGGATGCTCGGCACGAACAAACGCCAGAAGAGCTTCTACGAAGCGAAGAACCCTACCTTGATTCCGACGGGAAGGCCTCCTACCTGTGGGGACGGACGCGGGGAAGTTCGCCCGCTGCCGGCACGAAAAGGACATGAAGCTCGCCCGCAAACTCGGACCCGAGCTGTGGCGGTGCATGCAGGTCGCCATGAAGCCGCTCCGTGGTGACGCGTAGATCGGGGGTTCACGTATAATCGTGCGCATGGACCCCGAACCGCGAACGGAACCCCGGCTGGCCGCGGGCGAGGACCTACCGCTGGTCTCCATCGTCATCTCCTCTTACAACTACGCCCGGTATCTCCCGGAAGCAATAGACAGCGTGCTGGCCCAGGACTACCCGAACGTCGAGCTGATCGTGCTCGACGACGGCTCCACCGACGAGACGCGGCGGGTGCTGGAAGCATACTCCCTGGACCTCTTCTACCGCGAGACGCAGGAGAACATGGGGGAGACGCGCACGCTCAACAAGGGCTGGCGGATGTCGCGGGGGTCAATCCTCGCCAAGCTTAGTGCCGACGACGTGCTGCTGCCGGGCGCCGTGAGATCCGCCGTGGAGCACCTGCGGACGAACCCGGACACGGTCCTCACCTACTGCGACTTCGAGGTCCTTGACGAGGACTCCAACGTCATCCGGCGGGTTACCGCGCCCGAGGTCTCCTACCGGGACATGGTCGTCCGCTTCGTGTGTCCCCCCGGTCCGGGGTCGTTCTTCCGGCGCAAGGCCTTCGAGGCGGTCGGGGGGTGGGACGAGAGGTTCAGGAGGTTGAACGACCAAGAGTTCTACCTGCGGCTCGGCTTGCGGGGCCGGTTCCGTAAGATCCCCGAGGTTCTCGCCGGATACCGGTTGCACGGCGGCTCGCAGTCGTTCGCGGAGGGCGACGAGCGCGCGGCCCAGGAGTTCCTGCACCTCATCTCCGAGTACTACGCGACCCAGGAAGTGCCGCCGGAGGTGATGGCGGGGAAGAGGGAAGCGTTCGGCAACGCCCACGTCCAGATGGCGAGGGCGCACTTCGTCAGGCGCCGGTACGCGAAGGGGCTCGCGGAGGTGGCGAAGGCGCTGAGGTCTTCCCCAGGGAACGTCTTGCGGCCGGACAAGGCCAGGGTGCTGCTCCACGGTCTCTTCCCGCGTTCCTGGTACGGGCTCTTCGTGCGTCTCGTCCGCGCCCGCGAGTTCGCGAAGGAACGGCTGGCGGGAGGCCGAGCAGCGTCGCACCCCAGCACGCGGCGCTAGGGAGAGGTACGTGGGATACACCACCGAGGCGCGATGATCGATAGGGCGGTGGATCGCGAGACCGGAGATGCCTCCGGCCCCACCGTCGCAGTGACGGGCGGTACCGGGTTCGTCGGCTCCCACCTGCGAGTCGCGCTGCGCGAGAACCCGGTGGTCTTGCTGGGCCGTAGGGAACCGGGCCTCGGGGAGAACGAAAGATGGGTCCGTATGGACATGGCGGAGCAGATACCACCGGGGACATTGGATGGTTGCGAGGAGCTTTGCCACCTGGCTTACGCCGCGAACGAGGGAGGCGAGAACGTACTCTACAATCAGCATTTGCTCGACGCGGTGAACGCTCAACCGAACATTCGGCGAGTGATCCTTATAAGTACCACGTCGGTCTACGGCGCTAGCGATGCGCGTGTCGTTGACGAGATGACCCCTTGCCGGCCCGAGGGAGATTACGAGAAAACAAAGCTCGCGTGCGAGACGGTTTGGCGCGAGGGTCTGCGGCGGGATTGCGACCTCATCGTGTTGCGGCCCAGTCAGGTGATCGGGCCAGGTGGTAAGGGGTTGTTGAACTTGATCCGGGACGCCTTGCACCGGCCGGTCGTTGCGGCGATCAAGCGCAGCCTTCTCTACCATCGTCCCCTCCACCTCGTGGCGGTGCGCAACGTCGTGACCGCGGTTCGCTTCTGTCTGGACGGTCCTCCGAAGGGGGCGCGCGAGACCTACGTCGTATCGGACGACCACCAGAGCTACGCAGCCGTGCAAGACACGGTACGGTGCATCGCCGGCCGACGGCCCTTACCAGGCTTCGCTATGCCTCCGTGGACACTGCCTCTCCTGGGAACATTGGTACGCCGGCGGTTCATTCCCGAACAGAAATTCTCGTCCCGCAAGCTGCGCGAAGCCGGTTTCGAAGACGAGGTCTCTCTCTTCGACGAGGTGAAGCGTCTCGTACAGAGTGTCGAGAAGGCCGGCGACCGGAATTTGATGCACAATAGCTCCTCGTGAAGATACTAAACGTGTTCTACAACATGGACCCCGTATCCGGGGGCGGAGCCGCCGAGAGGACGTTCCAGATGAGTCGCTATCTGGTCAGGACGGGCGCCGAGTGCGTCGTGCTGACCACCGACGTGGGGATGACCCCCGAGCGGCAGGAGGCCTTGGCCGGCGTCGAGGTCGTGGCGTTGCCCTACTTCAACCGGCGGTTCTACATTCCCAGGTTCTCCTCGTTGCGGCGGATGAAGAACCTTGTCGAAAGCGTCGACGTCATACACCTCATGGGACACTGGACGGCGATCAACGTCCTGACCTACCTCTTCGCGCGCCGACTCGGAACGCCTTACGTGGTCTGCCCGGCCGGTTCTTTACTGATCTTCGGCCGTTCGAAGTGGCTCAAGCGGCTTTTCCGGTGGCTGATTGGCGCGAGAATCGTCAGGGAGGCCGAAGGCCACATTGCCATATCACCAAACGAGATACCGCAGTTCGGAACCTACGGCGTGGAAGCCGACAGGGTAACGGTGATACCCAACGGGATAGATCCGGAGGACTTCGTCAGCAAGGACGCCTCGGGCTTCCGCGACCGGTACGACCTGGGAGACCGGCCCATCGTGCTGTTCGTCGGCCGGTTGAGCCCCGAGAAGGGGCCGGACCTGCTGCTCGACGCCTTCTGGCGGGCCGGCGGAGAGCGCGTGGACGATTATCTCCTGGTCTTCGCGGGACCGGATGGCGGGATGCTGTCGAAGCTACGCGCGACGGCAGAGAGACGGGGTTTGAAAGATCGGGTGAGGTTCCTGGGGTTCGTCGGGGGAGCGGCGAAGTCCGACGCCTACCACGCGGCCGACCTCCTGGTAATACCCTCACGACGCGAGGCCATGTCCATCGTGGTGCTGGAGGCTGGCGCCGCCGGGACCCCCGTGCTGCTGACGGACCAGTGCGGCTTCGACGAGGTGGCCGAGATTGGGGGCGGTCGGGTGGTGCCGGCGTCCGCGGAGGGTCTGGAAGAAGGCCTGACCGCGATTCTCGATAACCCCGAAGAACTGGGGGAAATGGGCGACCGTTTGCGGAGGTTTACGGAGGCGGGTTTCACCTGGGACTCGATAGCGGATCGTCACCTGGACCTCTACGCGAGCATCCTCGGCACGCGAAAGCCCGGCAAGGGGCAGGCGGGAGGATGACGCCGGCCGAACCGATATTTCGTCTGGTTTGAGGGCGGGACATTGTAAACGCCCCGGTTTTCTCGTAGCCTTTTTGCATCGACAAGCAGAGAGACGGAGTGTTTGTATGACTAGCATCATGGAAGTGGTCTGACCGCCGTGCGGTGTCTGGTTACCGGCGGGGCGGGATTTATAGGGAGCAACGTGGTGCGCCTGCTGCTGGAGCGCGGCCACGCGGTCACGGTGCTGGACAACATCTCGACCGGCTACGCCTCGAACCTGGACCCGTACCCGGACGCCGAACTGGTGCGTGATGACATCCGGGACGCGGAGGCCGTGGAGAGGGCGATGGTCGGCAAGGACGCGGTCTTCCACCTCGCGGCCAGCGTCGGGAACAAGAAGAGCATCGACGAGCCGATCTACGACGCCTCCCACAACGTGCTCGGCACGATCAACGTCCTCGAAGCGATGCGTAAGCACGGCGTCGGCACGGTCGTGTACTCGTCCTCGGCTGGCATCTTCGGCGAGCCCCAGTATGAGCCGGTTGACGAGAAGCACCCGGTGGAGCCGGACTCTCCCTACGGCGCGACCAAGCTCTGCGGGGAGAAGTTGATGCTCTCGTACATGAAGCTCTACGGGATAAAGGCCGCGGCCCTGCGCTACTTCAACGTGTATGGAGAGAATCAGCGCTTCGACGCCTACGGGAACGTTATCCCGATCTTCGCCTCCCGCATCGCCCGCGGCGAGCCCATAACCATCTTCGGTGACGGCGAACAGACCCGCGACTTCATCGATGTGCGGGACGTGGCCGCCGCGAACGTGGCCGCCGCCGAGAACCCCGAAGCGAGTGGCACGTTCAACGTCGGGACCGGCTCGCGCATCACCATCAACCGGCTCGTCGAGCACCTGCGCGAGGTTACCGGCGAGCCCGTAGAGGCGATCCACGGCCCGGAGCGTCCCGGCGACGTGCGCCACGCCACCGCCGAGACGACGCGCCTGCGCGAGACTTTGGGCGTCTCGCCGGACACGGACGTCCCCGGCAACCTGAAGCGCTACTACGAGTGGATGGTGCGGGACCCGGTCTCCATCGAGAAGGTCCTGTCTCCGAAGGCCGCCCGGAGGTAGCCGTGGCGCGCGTGCTCGTAACCGGCGCCAACGGTTTCGTCGGACGAATGGTATGCGCGACGCTGCCGCCGGCCGGACATGAGGTTCGCGCCGCGGTCCGTAGTCCGAAGCGTCTGGATGGGGCATCCGCCGGCGAGGTAGGCGAGGTGGTCGCCGTCGGGAGCATCGGGCCGGAGACGGACTGGCGGGCGGCGCTCTCCGGGGTGGACGTAGTGGTGCACCTCGCCGGGCGGGTCCACGTCCTCAAGGAGACACTCAAGGACCCGCGGGCGGAGTTCCATCGGGTGAACGTCCTCGGTACGGAGCGGCTGGCGCGCGCGGCGGCCGAGATGGGCGTAAAGCGCATGGTCCACGTAAGCTCCATCGGGGTGAACGGCATCTCCACGCACAACCGGGCGTTCACGGAGGCCGACGAGCCGGTGCCGCACAACCACTATGCGATCTCCAAGTGGGAGGCGGAGAAGGCCCTGCGCCGGGTGGCGGACGAGACGGGGCTCGACGTGGTGATCCTGCGCCCGCCGCTGGTGTACGGCCCCGGCGTGAAGGCGAACTTCCTGCGGCTCATGCACCTCGTGAACCGGAGGCTGCCGTTGCCGCTCGGGTCGGTGGACAATCGGCGGTCCCTGATCTACGTGGGCAACCTGGCCGACGCGGTCGCCGCCTGCATCTCCGACCCGCGCGCGGCCGGCGAGTTATTCCTCCTGAGCGACGGCGACGACGTCTCCACCCCCGGCCTCCTGAAGTTCATAGCATCCGCGCTCCACAAACCCGCCGTTCTGCTCCCCTTCCCGCCGGGCCTCCTGCGCGCCGCCGGCCGCCTGACCGGCCAGCCCTCGATGGTCGAGCCGCTGCTAGATTCCCTCACGTTGGACGGCGGCAGGATCCACACGACCCTCGGATGGCGGCCCCCCTACACCATGACCGACGGCCTGCGCGAGACCGCCCGCTGGTACGAGCGGACAGGCAACGGCCACGCCCCGTAGCCCGCTAAGACGCCGTTGAGAGTCCTCGTAGTCTCCCAGTACTTCCCGCCCGAGCCCTCGCGCATCGGGGACTTCGCCTCCGGCCTCGCCGAACGCGGTCACGAGGTAACCGTCCTCACCGGCAAACCGAACTATCCTGGCGGCGACTTCTACCCCGGTTACGGCTTTCTGGGACAGACACGCGAACGCCACGGAAGCGTAGAGGTGGTGCGCGTCCCGCTCGTGCCGCGCGGGAACGGAAGCGCCGTCCGCATGGCGCTCAACTACCTCTCCTACGCGCTGACGGCGAGCGTGCTCGGCCCGCTACTGTGCCGGGGACGCTTCGACCTGGTATTCGTCTGCCAGCTCTCGCCGTTCACGGTCGCCCTGCCGGGGCTTGTGTTCAGAAAGCTAAAGCATGCGCCGATGATGCTGTGGGTGCAGGACCTGTGGCCGGAGAGCCTGGTGGAGTCGGGGGCGGTCCATTCCGAGCGCGTGCTCGGATGGGTGGGAACGATGGTCAGCTACACCTACCGGCGGTGCGAGGCGGTGCTGGTTCAGGCGGAGGGGATGAGGCCCAGGGTGGCGAAGCGGGGCGCAGACCCGGCCAGGGTCTCGTACTTCCCGAACTGGGCCGAGACTCTGTACGGGCCGGTCGAGATCGAAGAAGACGCACCGGAGCGTCGTGAGATGCCGGACGGCTTCCGGGTCGTGTTTGCGGGCAACATCGGGGCCGCCCAGAGCTTCGGGACCATCCTGGCGGCGGCGGAGAAGCTAAAAGACCATGCGGGGATACGCTGGATCGTGTTCGGCGACGGGCGCATGCGCCCCGCAGCTGAGGAGCGCGTGCGGCGTTCGGACCTTGGCGGTAAGGTATTCTTTCTCGGCAGCCGCCCGGTGGAGAAGATGCCGCGGTACTTCGCGCTCGCGGACGCGCTCCTCGTCACGCTGGGGCGGCGGCCTATCTTCGCGCTCACCATGCCGGTCAAGCTGCAGTCGTACCTCGCCAGCGGACGCCCGATCATCGCTGGCGCCGACGGCGAGACCGCGCGCGCCATCGAGGACTCCGGCGCCGGCCTCACCGCCCCCGCCGAAGACGCCGACGCCCTCGCCGGAGCCGTACTGAAACTCTACGAGACGCCTCTCGAGGAGCGGGCCGCGATGGGCCGGCGGGGCCGGGCGTACTTCGAGACGCACTTCGAGCGTGAGATGCTCCTCGACCGCCTCGAAGGTTGGATGCACGAGCTAACGAAAGGCAGGTCCCCTAAGTGAGAATTCTGATCCTCGGCGGCGACGGCATGCTCGGTCACCGTCTGCTGCTGCACCTGCAAGAACGCCACGAGACAAAGGTAACGCTGCGGCGCGGCCTCCCGGAGTACGGACAGTACGGCCTGTTCACCCCGGAGAACTCCTACACGGGTGTGGAGGCGCGGGACGTGGAGCGGCTGCTCGAAGTATTCGGGGACTTCCGGCCCGAGGCGGTGGTGAACTGCGTCGGGATCATCAAGCAGCGGGGGGAGGCCAAGGAGGCCATCCCGAGCATCGAGATAAACGCCCTGCTCCCGCACCGACTCGCCGTCGCGTGTAAGGCCATCGGCGCCCGCCTCGTCCACCTGAGCACCGACTGCGTCTTCTCCGGCCGCAAGGGCGACTACACGCTGGAAGACGTCCCCGACGCCGAGGACCTGTACGGCAGGACCAAGCTGCTCGGCGAGGTCGGCGAGGAGCCGGCGGTCACGCTCAGGACCTCGATCATCGGGCTCGAACTGGCGCGCAAGGGGAGCCTCATCGAGTGGTTCCTGGCGCAGCGTGGTGAGATCCGGGGCTTCACCGAGGCCATCTACACCGGCCTTACGACCGCCGAGATGAGCCGCGTCATAGAGAAGGTGCTCGTCGAGCACCCGGATCTTTCGGGTGTGTGGCAGGTGGCGTCGGAGAAGATAGACAAGTACGACCTGCTCTCGCGGTTCTCGCGGGAGCTGGGGCGGGACGACGTGAGCGTCACGCCGGATGCCTCGGTGAAGATAGACCGGAGCCTCTCGGGGTTGGAATTCGCAAAGGCCACGGGATATGATCCCCCCGGCTGGGACGCGATGCTCGCGGAACTGGCCCTCGAAGTGCAGGCTCGCAAAAGGCAGGGTTCTTAATAATGACGGTGAACAAGCCCCTCGAAGGCAAACGTATCCTGGTAACGGGCGGGACCGGCTCGCTCGGGAAGGCGCTCGTGCGGCGCATCCTGACCGGGGAGATGGGCAACCCGGAGAACATAACCGTGTTCTCGCGCGACGAGGGCAAGCACTATCAGATGAAGACCGACTGGAAGAACGAGAAGGCCGCCACCGACGACATCTTCTACCACAACTTCGAGCACCTGCTGGAGTTCCGGGTCGGGGACGTGCGCGACTACGCGGCGCTCGTACCGGCGGTGCGTAACGCGGAGATCATCTTCCACGCCGCCGCCCTGAAACAGGTGCCGTCGTGCGAGTATTTCCCCCACGAGGCCGTCAAGACCAACATCGAGGGCTCGCACAACCTCGTGCGTGCCATCCGCTCGCACAACAACCCCGTCGAGACCGTTATCGGGATCTCCACGGACAAGGCGTGCAAGCCGGTGAACGTGATGGGAATGACCAAGAGTTTGCAGGAGCGCATCCTGCTGGAGGGCAACCTCGGGCAGGACAAGGTGGACTTCGCGGCGGTGCGGTACGGGAACGTGGTCTCCAGCCGCGGGTCGGCGATGCCGCACTTCCGGGAGCAGATCCGGGCCGGCGGACCCGTCACTATTACTTCTAAAGAGATGACGCGCTTCTTCATCACCATGGACCAGGCCGTAGACACGGTCTTCGACTGCATAATGCACGCCCGGCGCGGCGAGACGCTCGTGCCGCGGTTGCCGGCGGCCCTCATGACCGACGTTATAAAGGCCATGATCGGGGACAACGACATCCCCGTGGAGGAGATAGGCGTCCGTCCCGGAGAGAAGACGCACGAGATCATGGTCTCCGAGGAGGAGGCGCTGCGAACGGTCGAGTGCGAGGGCACCTACCGCGAGCGCTACTACGCCATCCGCTCCATCATCCCCGAGGTCTCCGGCGGCCTCCCGGAGAAGCTCGCAATGGAGAAGGAATACTCCTCGCGCGACTCCGTGATCGATTTCGACGGCGTGGTGGACCTGCTGCAGACCGCCGGCTACCTGCAGAGAGTCGGCCAGGTAGCGTAGGGCCGCCCTCGTGAAAGTCCTCACCATACTCGGCACGCGCCCGGAGATCATACGCCTCAGCCTCCTCATCGAGAAGCTGGATGGCCTGACCGACCACACCCTCCTCCACACCGGCCAGAACTACGCGCCAGAACTCGACACGGTCTTCTTCGACACCATGAAGATCCGCAAACCGGACGTTCACCTGAACGCGAGCGAGGGGCCGTTGTTCCGGCGGGTCGGCAAGATCCTGGAGGGCGCCGAGAAGTGGGTCGAAGAGCTACGGCCCGACGCGTGCCTGATCCTGGGCGACACCTACAGCGGTCTCTCGGCGATGGCCGTGGAGCGGGCCGGCGTCCCGGTCTTTCACATGGAGGCCGGCAACCGCTGCTTCGACCCGCGCGTCCCCGAGGAGCGTAACCGCAAGGTCATAGACCATACCTCCTCCTGGCTCCTGCCGTACGTCCCGAACAGCCGCCAGAACCTCCTGAACGAGGGCGTGGACAAGGAGCGCGTCTTCGTCTCCGGCAACCCCATCTACGAGGTCATCCAGCACTACGAAGAGGAGATCGAGGCGAGCGACATCCTCCAGCGCCAGGACGTCGAGGCGAATGGCTACTTCCTCGTTACGGCGCACCGGGCCGAGAACGTGGACGTGCCGGAGCGGCTGGCGGGCATCGTAACCGCGCTCAACCGGCTCGCGGCCGAGTACGAGCGGCCGGTCATCTTCAGCCTGCACCCGCGCACGCGAGGGAAGATCGAGGGTAGCGGCCTAGAACTCGACCCGCGCGTCAGGCTCTGCACGCCGTTCGACCTCTTCGACTTCGTGAAGCTTGAGAAGAGCGCGTTCTGCGTGCTCACGGACTCCGGCACGGTGCAGGAGGAGTGCTGCCTGTTCCGTGTCCCGGCCGTAACCATCCGGGACACCACCGAGCGCCCGGAGACCGTGGAGTGTGGCTCGAACGTGCTGGCGGGCACGAGCACGGAGCGCATCGTGGAGGCGGTCGGGCTCGTGACGAGGACGGGCTTCGAGTGGGAGATGCCGGAGGGGTACGTGGACCCGCACGTCTCGGACAAGGTAGTGCGCTACATCATGGGCAACGTCGGCCGCCGCCCGCTCCTGGACTTCTAGCGCTGCTACACTGGTTGCGTAGTGTGCGAGGAGGATCGGCATGGCCGAGCTGAAGATAACGGTGGACGAAAACACGGTGGAGAAGGCCCGCAGGCGCGCATCGGAGGAGGGCACGTCGGTAGACGACCTTGTGCGTAATTATCTGGAGGAGTACGCGGGAACCCGGCAGGAGCGAATTGAGGCGATGCGGAGGATTCTCGAATCTTCGCGGGAGTCTACCTCCGGCTCCGGTCCCGTCGGGCGTACCTGGAAGCGGGAAGACGCTTACGAAGACAGGCTCTGGAGGTACGAGCGCAAGAAGTGACACGAACGTTCTTCGACACTAACGTACTGCTCTATCTCTTTGATGCCAGCTACCCGGAGAAAAAGGCTCGGGCGCAGGAGGTCTTGGAGGAAGAGGTCGGCGCTGATCGCGCGGTCCTGATCCTGGCCGCCATCGCGCGCAGCCGGAGCATGTCGTTCTCTTTCTGGGACGCCCTGATCCTCGAAGCCGCCCTCAAAGGGGGCGCCGACCGCCTGCTCACCGAAGACCTGCAGCACGGGCAGGCGATCGAGGGTCTGCGCGTCGAGGACCCGTTCGTCTAGGATGGCGCGCCCATGACTCCGGCAGCGGGGATCTCCTTCCTGGTAGCCCTGGCGCTGGTGCCGCTCCTGGTGCGGTTCGCCATCGGTCGCAACCTCCTGGACGTCCCGAACGCCCGCTCTTCGCACGAGATCCCGACTCCCAGGCTCGGCGGCCTCGCCGTCATCGCCGGCGTCTGGTGCGCCGCCCCGTTCCTCGAAGCCGGCCTGCCCGTCCTCGTCGCCGCCACCCTCGCCGGTGCTCTGGGCGTCGTGGACGACATCGTGGACCTCCGGTTCTGGCTAAAGGCGCTCGGGCAGGCGGCCGTCGCCTTCGGCCTCCTCTTTCTCATCCCGCCACCCATCGTCGAGGCCGCCGGCCCCCTGTGGCCGCTCGCGCTCCTGTTCGGCATGTTCTGGGTCGTCGCGGTCGTCAATGCGTACAACTTCATGGACGGCATAGACGGCATCACCGGCGGCACGGCCATAGTGAACGCCCTGTTCCTGGCGGCGCTCCTCGGTGTGGGTTGGGGTGCGGGGCTAGCGGCCGTGGCGGCGGCGATGGGCGGCTTTTTGGTGTGGAACCTGAGCCCCGCGCGCATCTTCCTCGGCGACTCGGGCGCATACTTCGTCGGCTTCTTCCTAGCTGCGGCGGCGCTCTACACCGGGCCCGTAGCCGGCAGCCCCTTCCTCGCCTTCGTCGTCGCGGCGGCGGTCTTCACACCGTACCTCTTCGACACGGGCTTCACGCTCGTAAGACGCGCCTGGGCGCGCAAGAACGTGTTCTCGGCGCACCGGGAGCACCTCTACCAGCGCATAAGCCCCGACCCCGCGAAGCACCGCCAGGTCAGCAACGTCTACTACGCGCTCGCCGCCGTCTCCGGCCTCGCAGCGCTGCTGGCGTCCGGCGGCACGCCTGCGCGGCTCCTCGTCGGCGGCCTCATCGTCGCCGGGTGTTGCGTAGTGATGGCGCTGCTGCCGCGCTTCGCGGACGGTCATTCTTGAGGCGCGGCGGGCGCTTTGAGCGTCGTTGCTTAGTTCGCCCACTCGTACCTCAGTCGTTGATGGGCGTGAGGATCGGCGCGGAAAGGGGCCGCGACCCCGCTCGGACGTATTATTTCGGTTTGAGTCTCGGGTGGTCATAAGCGAATGCCCGTGGCGTACGAGACACTGAAAGAGAGGTTGCGCAGTGAGCCTCGGCGTTGGCTCGTCACGGGGGCGGCAGGCTTTATCGGTTCGGCGCTCGTGGAGACACTCTTGTACCTGGACCAGGTAGTCGTCGGCCTGGACAACCTCTCCACCGGCCACCGCGCCAACCTGGAGGACGTAAAAAGGCTCGTCGGAAACGAACGGTGGCGGAGCTTCGACTTTGTCGAGGGCGACATACGCGACCCGGAAGATTGCCGGAGGGCCTGCGACGGTGCCGACTACGTGCTGCACCATGCAGCGCTCGGATCCGTGCCGCGCTCCATAGAAGACCCCGTCGCGACGAACGACAGCAACGTAACCGGCTTCCTGAACACGCTGGTCGCGGCGCGCGACGCCGGGGTTTCGCGCTTCGTGTACGCGGCGTCCAGCTCCACCTACGGCGACCATCCGGGGTTGCCGAAGGTGGAGGATAGTATCGGGCGTCCGCTCTCTCCCTACGCCGTTACCAAGTACGTGAACGAGCTATACGCCGACGTGTTCGCCCGCTCCTACGGGATGGAGACCGTGGGCCTGCGCTACTTCAACGTCTTCGGGAGGCGCCAGGACCCGGAGGGGGCTTACGCCGCCGTGATCCCCCGCTGGTTCGCCGCCCTCCTGCGCGGGGAGCCCTGCACCATAAACGGTGACGGCGAGACCAGCCGCGACTTCTGCTACGTGGGAAACGCCGTGCAGGCCAACCTCCTGGCCGCCCTTACTACCGACGAGGCCGCCGTCAACCAGGTTTACAACGTCGCCTACGGCGAGCGAACCACGCTCAACGAGCTGTTCGCGCTCGTCCGGGACCAGGTTTCTAAGGACCGCCCGGAGGCCGCTGACGCCGAGCCCGTCTACAGAGACTTCCGACCCGGCGACGTGCGCCACTCGCTGGCCGACATAAGCAAGGCGCGGGATCTGCTCGGCTACGCCCCGACCCACTCCGTCCGCGACGGACTGTCCGAGGCGCGAGTCTGGTATCGGGACGCAATGGCCCCGTGAGCACAACCCCGCGTGTAGAATGGGTGGCATGACGGTTCGCGGATACAGCAGGGAGGAGATCGTCCGGCGCGGGCGCGAAATCTACGAGCGGGAGATCCGCGAGGAGGTCGCGTCCGAACACGACGGCGATTTCGTGGTCGTGGACGTCACCACCGGCGGTTGGGAAGTGGACGAAGACGACGTAAAGGCTTCCGATCGGGCATTGGATAAGAACCCCGAGGCCGTACTTTACTTCATGAGAGTGGGCCGCCCGGCGGCCTATAGTGTCGGAGGCGGACGCCGGGGACGTTTCTCCTCCACCCGTTAATATCCCGTGATGCGTGGTAACGTCACCGCTGACAGCCGCGAGGCCATGATGCCGGTAGAGGTGTTGTACTCGTCCGGCTCGGATTCCTTACGGGTCGAGACAGTATTAGACACCGGCTTTACGGCCCATCTGACGCTGCCGCCGACGATGGCCCAGACCTTGTCTCTGTCCATAGTGGGCAGCGCCGAGTCCGTGTTGGCAGACGGCAGCGTGGTCGTGGAGGACGTCTGCATCGCGCGGGTGCTGTGGTATGGCGAGCAGCGCCCTGTCCGGGTTCTGGTCGCGGATACCGTTCCTCTTCTGGGCATGGCACTCCTGCGCGGCAGTGAGGTGCGGATCACGGTGGAGGCTGGTGGTGAGGTCTCTATCGAGAAACTACCCGTTTGATATGAGTTTTCGGAGGCTTTGACGCGACTCGTAAGACCTTGTAGGCACGGCGTGTTTCTGATTAACTCACTTCCGATGAAGTCTGTTACCAGCGAGACATCGGAGATGGGCGGAGACGGTGCATCGCCTTCTATCCAGCTCCCCGACAAGCCGCTCGTCACGGTAGAGGCGACGAAGCCGTGGGCGCCGCTCGACCTGCGCAGTTTGTGGACGCATCGGGAGCTGATGTACTTCCTGGTGTGGCGGGACCTCAAGGTGCGCTACCGGCAGACTTTTATCGGGGTGGCTTGGGCCGTGTTGCAACCGCTCGCGATGGTTATTGCTTTCTCACTCGTCTTGGGATTCCTGATCCGGGTTGACACCGGCGGCGTGCCATACCCGCTCTTCGTCTACTCCGGACTTCTGGTCTGGACATTCTTCTCCGGCGCGGTGACCAACAGTAGCGATAGCATGGTCGCGAGCGCCAACCTCATCACCAAGGTGTACTTCCCGCGTCTGATCATACCCATCGCTGCGGTCGGAGGGCGGCTGGTGGATCTCGCCATTGCCTCGGTGATCCTCATCGGCATGGCCATCTGGTACGGTGTCTCCATAACGGTGGGCCTGCTCATGGTCCCGGTGCTCGTCGCGTTGGTCACGATGCTCTCTTTGGGCATCGGCATCTGGAGTTCCGCCGTAAACGTCAAGTACCGGGACGTAGCCGTGGTGGTGCCGGTGGTGCTTCAGATCTGGATGTACGCCTCCCCGATCATCTACCCTATAACCCTGATCCCCGCCGAATGGCGCTGGCTCTACTCCCTGAATCCGATGGTCGGCGTCGTCGAGAACTTCCGCGCCGCCGTGCTCGGCCTCCCCTTCGACTGGCCGGCGCTCGGTATCTCGGTCCTCGTCGCGCTGGCCGTGCTCGCCTACGCCGTGTATGCCTTTCGTCGGGTAGAGCAGGGCTTCGCTGATATCATCTAATTTCGACATGCGACCCATCGTAAGAGTCGAAAACCTCGGCAAGCAGTACCGTATAGGCGCCCTCCAGTCGCCCTACGGTTCTTTGCGCGACGCTCTCTCCTCCGCCTTTCGCGCTCCGCTCAAGAGTCTGCGCCGTGCCGCCGGCCCGCAGGAAGAGACGATGTGGGCGCTCCGCGACGTGAGCTTCGAGGTGGAGCCGGGCGAGGTCGTCGGGATCATCGGACGCAACGGCGCCGGTAAATCCACCTTGCTCAAGCTGCTCTCCCGCATTACCGAGCCGTCCACCGGGCGTATCGAGCTCTACGGGAGGGTCGCCAGCCTGCTGGAGGTCGGCACCGGCTTCAACCCGGAACTCACCGGCCGGGAGAACGTCTACCTCAACGGCGCGATTCTGGGGATGTCGCGGGTGGAGATAGCTCGCAACTTCGACGAGATAGTGGCCTTCGCCGAGGTCGA